>JBARKD010000146.1:0-8506 GCA_049800615.1 Acidobacteriaceae bacterium
CGGCACCGCAGACCCGGGGTTCTGCCTCGCTGAGAAACAAGGTGGACCGGTGAAGCACCATAGGATTTTCTGGGCCTTATCTGCATCATTCTTTCTGCTCGTTCCGGCTTGGTCTGGCGTTGCCTCTCCTGCGCAGAGCGCGACCGATTCCCTGCCCTTCGTGAGCCCGATTTTCGCCGACAACATGGTGCTCCAGCGCAACAAGGAGAACACGATCTGGGGCTGGTCCGATCCGGGAGATACCGTGCGGGTACGCATCGGGGACAAAACTGCCTCCGGAACGGCAAGTGAGAACCATCGCTGGCAGGTAAGAATTCACCCACCCGCGGCCGGGGGCCCCTACACCGTTAGCATCACCGGACATCGAACGATCGAGCTGCGTAACGTGCTGGTGGGCGATGTCTGGCTGTGCGGCGGGCAATCGAACATGGTTTTCTCGCTGCACGGAGCGCTCAACGGGGATGAGGAGGTCAAGAAAGCTAACTATCCGGATATTCGTTTCTTCACTGTCGCGCAGCATGCGGCCTATCACGCGGCCGAGATTCCCAATGGAAGCTGGCAGGTTGTGTCGGCCGATACCGCGGGCCGGTTATCGGCGGTCGCGTACTACTTCGCACGCAGAGTGCAGCAGGACATTCACGTGCCCATCGGGTTGGTTGTCGACGCGGTGGGCGGAACGCCGGCAGAAACCTGGACCAGCGCCGCTGGGCTTCGCAGTTTGAAACTCTACGATGAGCCTCTGGCCGAGCTGGCGCGGCTCACCGCACAAAACGGTCCAGCATACGGAAACTATGTCATGCATTGGTACGACCAGTACGATTTGGGCCTCAAAGGCGACTGGGACGAGCCCGGTTTAAGTGACACGAGTTGGAAGACTGTCACTCTTCAGAACGCCTTTGAAGTACTGGATGTCTCAGATACACCCGTAGTCGTGTGGTTCAGGAAAGAGATTACCCTGCCTAATCCTGTCCCCGCGGGGCGTGCAATGCTGTACCTCGGTGTGGTCGATCGCATGGACACCGCCTACGTCAACGGGAAAGAGGTCGGCAGCAGCGCCTGGGTTGAGAATCCGCGAGCTTATACCATTCCACCCGATTTGCTGAAACCGGGCAGAAATGTTGTGGCCATTCGCGTGTTCAAGACAAAGTCGCCGGGTGGCTTTCTCTCCAAACCAGAGGAGATTCACCTGGCGCTCGGAGAAAAGACAAATATTCCGCTAACCGGCACGTGGAAAGCTGAGATCGGCATCGATGCACGGCCCCCGCATCCCTTACCTCTCTCCTATGAAAATTGGCCCGTCGTTCCCTCGGTGCTTTATGAAGGGATGCTGGCTCCTGTTGCTCCCCTCTCCATCACGGGCGCGATCTGGTATCAGGGAGAGGCAAATGCTGTGCGCGGCTATGAGTACCGAAAGGTTCTGCCGGTCATGATCGCCGACTGGCGGAAGCTTTTCGCGCAAGGCGATTTCCCCTTCTATGTCGTAAGCCTGCCGGCTTTCAAACAGCGCAGCAACGCACCGGAGGATGGTGACGAATGGGCTGAGATCCGCGAATCGCAAGCCATCACTGCCGCGGCCGTTTCGCATTCCTGCCTTGCCGTCACCATCGACACCGGGGAATCCGGCAACATTCACCCAAAAGACAAGACTGCCGTCGGCGGCCGCCTCGCGTTCTGTGCTTTGGCAAAGTATTACGACAAGAAGATTGCGTACGCGGGACCCACGGTCACCAAGGTCGACCGGCCGGCTGGCGCCATCCGTCTGCACTATGCGCACACCGATGGCGGGCTCGTGAGTAAAGGTCCACTGGTAGATGAATTTCAAATCGCCGGGGAAGACCGCAAATGGGTCTGGGCGGATGCGCGCATCCATGGCGATACCATACTTGTCTCTTCGCCGCGGGTACCTCATCCCAAGGAAGTGCGCTACGCCTGGCAGGCGAATCCACCGGCCACTCTCTACAACGAAGCGGGACTGCCTGCAGTTCCGTTCCGCAGCGATAAATGGCCGGCTGTAAGCGAAGGACACAGGCCTTATTAAGGCTAGCCCATGGCTTCGGCCCGGCTATGGGCAAGGACCACAGGTTTTGGCCATTTTGAATTCTCCGTCCTTAGGTTGATGTCGATCAGGTCCATGGTGACGATTGCCACTCTTGGGTTTGAACACGAGGGAGTACTTAAACTCTATATCCTCGTTCGGCATCTGGAGTTTGATGGGATTTGTCGTGCTTCCGGTCCGAGTACCCGTGATATGGTGATCAGAATTTTGTAGACGCACTTCGAAATCCGGATACTCATCGCATTCGTTAACGAATGTGAGAGTTCCTCCCCTTTTAACCGCTGTTACTTTATCTTCAATCGGTCTGTCTGGATGAACTTTAAAAACTCGCTTACTATAGTCAAGCTCTTCTTCCTTGTCTGGATGGGCGTGAAGTACTGGGTGGGTGGAGTGTGTCATGATTAGCTCACTTTCGCAGATCGGTTATGGTATTTGCTGCCGGACCGGAGGCCTGGAGCCTGCACCTCGAGCCATCCGCCGGAGAGGACACTTGCTGGGTCCCTGGGCCCTGGATTACTTGGCTATATAAGCTCTCTTAACGAAGAATGCCTCTTGCAATTCAACCTATGATTGGCTGCTCTTAGATTCGGCTGCCCCGGCTAGTTGCCGGTAGCGAGTATCTTTTCGCAAGAAATGCATATCAGGAAAGGTGGCAACTTGTACGTCAGTGGCCCCTCGCCGAAAGCAAGCAGCAAGGGTAGAGAGTGCTGCTTCACGTTTTCCCATTAGTTCCAATACTCTTCCCTTGTAAAGTTGCGAAGTCACGTCTTGCGCTCCAAACGATTCGGCTCTTTCGATGATTGAAGCAACATCCTGCGGGCTACCTGACTTTACCTTGTAAAGCGCAAGCAACAGCCACGTTGGACCATCCGCTGGGTCCATGGCGAGGTGCAGTTCCGCCTGTTTCGCTGCCCTGAGGTAGGCATTTTTCGCATCGCTCGGACGCTTCAATGCCAAGTAGCAATCACCAAGCCCCAGCCAATTGGTGTCCTGAGCGGGATTCAACTCGACAGCTTTTCGAGCGAATTGCAGTGCCTCCTCATCCTTGCCCACGTAACGCAGCCCAACGGAAAGATAAAGCGCAGCCTGGTCAGAGCCAGGATCCAAGGCGAAACTCTTCTTCAGGATTTCTATCCCTTCGGCGAACCGGCCTGTCGTGAGGAATTCGCCACCGAGATTGCTCAGCGCTAATGAATTTCCAGGAGCGGCGAGGCTGGCGGCACGGAAGGCTTCCAATGCCTCGCGGTATCTCCCCTGCAGATCTAATCCGTAGCCGAGCTCGTTGTATGCCAGCCAGTAGTTGGGATGCTCCTTTAGGATCCTGCGGAAGGCCTTCTCGGCCTCTTCCCAGCGATTGAGCCGGTTGTAAATCTCCGCCTGCCAAGCGAGGGATTTGGAATTAGATGGATCGATCGAAAGCGCCGCTGCGATGACCCGCAAAGCACCTTCCTCGTTGCCGGTGTATTGGTAAATTGCGGCATGAGCGAGGCGGCCTTCCAGGAGGTTGGGCGCCAGGTCGAGCGCAACCTGACAATTTCCCCGAGCAAGTTCAAGGGCCGCCGGGTCCTGGTGAATGAAGTAATAGTGGGCGTAGGCCTGGGATAGCTTCGCATAGGCCAATGCGTAACGCGAATCCAGGTCGGTCGCTTGCTTGTACTTCTCGATGGCCGCCTCAAGTCCCGTGTTGTTGGGCTGCTTGACCGAGGTCTCGGCCGTTTGAAAGGCAATGAAGGCATCGGAGGAATGCGTTCCCCCTTCTTGAATCACCTGGGCGTGGCGTTTAAGGTAACGCGCTAAGTTAAGTAGCGAGGCTGCGGCATAGACGGCCCTGGCGGGCAGAGTAGTTATCTCCGCGATCGGACAGGATATTCTTTTTTCCCGGAGAGTTTGACCGGATATGGGATCGAGCAACCTGAGGAAGAGCTGGAAGACGCCGGACGCCGGCGAACCGGAAGCCGCCAGCACCAGGTTCGCTCCCAAAGGGTCACAGACCTCTTTCAGGCGTGTGAAACCCGCCACGTCGAGGTTGACATCTTCGGGCGAGATCACCAAAAGATCCCGGTCCAGAATTTCGAAGTGCGTGAGCTCACTCTTGATCGCACTTAAGACACCGGTAAGCATGGGCGTTACGTGGATATCGGAGGTTTTCGGCCAGCTCAGCAGGGCGACGAAGCGCTTGCTTGGCAGCGGGCTCCACAACTCCTCAATGTCATTCCACTTCCACCATGTGGTGCCGGCCGCGGCGCCTATGACGGAGGCGGCCGCAGCCATAAAGCGCCGCCTGGTCCAGAATTCCTTTGCGTGGTGGGTGATATTCAGCGAGACCAGCCCCCGCTCAAAGGCGTGTAGTCTCCGCTGCGGGTCGTGATCAAGACACCCGGAGACCAACTGGATGCAATATGAGGGAAGGCTCAGGGATTGCAGTCGTGGGCTGACGATAATTGAAGAGTCGCCCGGCGCTCGCGCCGGCTTCTGGCCGGTAAAGACCTCATGGAGAACAACACCAAAGGCGAAGAGGTCGCTGGCTTGCGAGGGCTGCGCGCCAAGAAACAGCTCTGGAGCCATATAGTCCGGCGTTCCCGCCACCAAGCCTCGGCCGGAAAGAGAGCTCTCCGCCTGGTAGCCCTGGGCTAAACCAAAATCTGTGATCGAGAGGCGAACTTCGGGACCGCTCCCCTCGAGCATGATGTTGTTCGGCTTGATATCGCGATGAATGATCCCGGCGTCATGGATGGCGCCCAGGCCGGCGACCATCTGCTTAAAGATTGCCAACCCCTCGCCGGACGAGATGGACGGATTCGCTCGCAGCCGCGCCGAAAGCGTTTCTCCGGGCAGAAGCTTCATGGTCAGGAACAACAAATCGGGCTGCTCGGAATGAAATATGTCGTGGACAGGACAAAGATTCGGGTGATTCACTTCCCGGGCCAGCAGTACTTCCCGCTCAAAGCGCTGGCGTAAAGCCGGTTCGGCCGCAATCTGCGGCAGAATGGTTTTGAGGGCGATGCGCGCGCCCTGCAGAAGGCGATCCTCCGCCTCATAGACTTCGCCCATACCTCCCTTTGCGATGTAGCGGACAACGACGAAACGGCGAATCAAGACCTGGCCGGGCTGGAGGCTGCCTGCAAGCATGGGCAAAATTTCATCGCCGATTGGTCCGGTCGTTTCCGCTCTAAGAGCGAGGCCAGTGGGTGTGCGGGCAAAGGAATCGGCGGGTGGATGCTCCAGCAGGCTGCCGGCGTTCGCGTCCTCGGTCAACAGGTTTTCGATCGCCTGCTGTAGTTCCAGGTCGTCGACGCAAGCGTGGTCGAGGAAAGCCGTTCGAGCAGCCGGCTCGAGGGCCAATGCAGCCTCGAACAGTTGCTCCACGAGTTCTTGTTGAACAGCCATGATCGAATCCCCAAAAAACCCTATTTTGACGAACCTATCCTGCCGTCAAGGTTTCTGGATGACAGCGGAAACGCCTGGCGAAACTCGATTTCCGGCGTTTAGAGCAAAAAAAAGGAGTTCCGGTATCGAAGTGATTTCCGGAGGAAAGCGGGCAGGAGGGGCGAGCCGCTAAATTCCCTGCGATTGCCAGACGCGAGCAAGCTTATATGAAAGAGAACGCATTTGGAGCATATTTCCCTCCTAATGCCCGTAAGGCTATCCATCATTTCGCAATTCTTATCGAAAATTAAGATATACTATACGCGCACGCTCCGTAATATTGGCGTCCTGCGATCAGTCGACAACCTTTCCCGGATACGCTCCCGATAGCCTTGACTTCATAAGTTTCTGATTTGGTAGTGTCTTGCGATTCGCAGAACGTATCAATTTATTTTAGAAAATCCGGTTATTTTAGAAAATCCGGGTCGAGGTATATGGGGGATGATCCCGGCTGGGCAAAAGAGAGCCGGAGCTGGTTGGCTCCGGGTCTCTCTATTCGACCGACTCGCTTATCGTGCAGCAACCGTGGTTTGGGTGGCCGCCGCAAGCCATGCTTCCTGGAGCCGGACTTTTTTCTCCGTCTTCGAAGTCGGAACAATGACGTTCAAATTGGCATCGTCGCAGAGAATTTCGCTCAGGAAGTATTGGTCGCCATACTTCTTGAACACCCAGCGCCCGCCATTTGGGGACCGCTTCCCATCCGGATTGACGCTGGTCATCACGGCGATGGGTTTGTCGTGGTTCCTGATCGCGATCACGCTGCGCGTGTCTGATGCGGTGTTGATGTAGTAGGTGCCGGCAGGCAGTAGTTTGTTGCCTACGGTAAAGTCGAAGGGAACGGTTGCCCGCACCCCGGACTGCGCGAATGAATGACCCGCCAAGGCGAGATTCGCGATGGCGAAGAATGCGATTGCTGTGATCCGTTTCATATCAGTGTCTCCTTCGGTGAGGCTTTTCTTTGCCTTCACTTCATTAAGCGCAGCCTGGCGTCAAAAAGGGCCAGCTATGCAACTTTTCTCCTTGAGAAGGCATCTGTTGCGAGCCGGGCAGCAAAGGCCTAGAACTACTGAAGGGCCGGGATTGCGACAGTTGTCGAAATGGAGCCACGCACGATGGGCGAAGATGACGGGCAAGTAACGCAACTGCTGAAGGCCATGCGCGACGGAGACGAGTCCGCGGCCGGGAAGATACTGCCTCTGGTCTATAACGAGCTTCATAAGTTAGCCAGGTCCTACATGCTGCGGGAGCGGCGGGATCACACACTACAGCCGACTGCCCTCATCAACGAGGCCTATCTTCGTCTCGCCCGCGATAATGTGGACTGGCAGAGCCGCCAGCATTTCATCGGAGTGGCGGCCAACGTTATGCGCCGGCTTCTGGTCGATCACGCGCGAGCCCACAACGCAGTTATGCGCGCGGGCGGCCTGCAGCGCGTTGAAATGGAGGAGGGATTCGCGCTTTCCGACGAGCGCTCGAAGGAGGTCCTGGCTCTGCATGATGCGCTCGCCAAGCTGGAAAGCGTGGATCCCACACAGGCGAAAGTCGTGGAGTTGCGCTATTTCGGCGGCTTTTCCGTAGAAGAGATCGGGGAGATTCTGGAAATTTCTCCACGAACTGTCAAGCGGCATTGGGCATTGGCGAGGATCCGGTTGCTTAAGGAAATGAAGCCGAGTGGCAATTCTGAACTAAGTGAAGGTGAAGGCCCGCTCTCCTGCTGAGAACCTGTGACTCTTTTGTTTTGAAGAGGCGGGGCTTTCAGCCCTCCGGGTCATTTAGACCGGGGTGGCGTCGTAGATAACTGTATTTCTTGCCCAGCGACCAAGGATGGGGCACCCGATTCTTGGTCGCTGGTGACCGAGTTCTCACGCACACTCTAAAGCCCCGCCGTCAAATCGAATAGAAGACCGGCTTCACCGCTGAGGGTATATTTTCCATCCGCAGACAGAATTGTCATCCTGAGAGAATGCAGGGTGCTCCAGGGTTCCAATTCACCTTTGGATATATTCTGCAACTCATCCCGGCCGGCGGGTCGCTGCCATGCGGGCATAAAGCTCCTGCAAGACACGGACGCCATCTTCTGCTTCGGCGCGGTTCGGTTCCTCATTCGCATCGTTCCAGCCGGTATCGTCTCCGTGAGGAATTGGCTGGATGACAATCCCGTCGCGGCGAGCGAGGACGCTCAAATACCTGTACTGAATGCCGTAGTGCACGCCCTCTTGTGGGATAAGCCACGCGATCTGCCCGCGCACCGGAACGATGCTTTCGTCGCTCCACAGGCTTCGAGCACCGTAGCCGGTACAATTCAAGATCGAGGATTGGGGAAGGCTCGCAAGGTCGGCGGGGGTGTGGAACTCACGGGTTTCGATTCGCCCTCCGGCGATCTCGAACTCCTCCACCAGTTGCCGGGAGTAGCTGGCCACGTTGAACGTCAGTGATGTGGTGCGCCGTACATACTTCGTGGGAAAGGGAGTCGAACCGGGAGGCATTTCCTGGGATCTCGGGGTAAGATCCGCAATGCGATCGCCGTAATCTGCAAAATCGTGCTGAGGAGTGAATGCTCCGCCGCCACCTTTGTGTTCATCGTGGAGCGCGTAACGGTCGGTCCACTCAACGGGAGAGCCGGGCGATCCAAGGTAGCTTTGGTACATGGCAAACGAAACTCGGGCCATTCTCTCCCATAGGGGTCCGAAGTCCGGTGGAGCGGCCGAAGTCAAAGCTATGCGTGAGTCTGGCGTCCATGACCCTGTGGCGCGCGCCGAGCGCACATAAGGCGGACGTTCCTTGGCATAGATGGTCACGCGCAAGCCCATGCGCTGCGCAGTCAATGCCGCGGTTAAACCCAAAGCGCCGCAGCCCAGCACGGCATATTCCTGCACACCGGGGCTTGCCTCCATGGCACGGCGCACAACCACGTCGGCGGAACCCCAGGAAAGCGACCAGCCGCTGCCGCCGTGCCCATAGTTGTGCACGATTACCTTGTCGCCGATTCGCTCCACGTCCTGGCGTGGGCCCGCGGCCCGGAAG
>JBARKD010000147.1:0-3336 GCA_049800615.1 Acidobacteriaceae bacterium
GGATAAAGGAGCCAACCCTGGATATTGAATTCGTCATTGTGCCAATCGATGGTCCGGCTCTTGCCCCACGCAGGTTTTAGTTGATCGTTGATATGCGTGATCGCCTGGATGAACTGATCTTCGCCGGCGCGTTCGGGGGCTTCGGGCGGCGCCAAAGTCCCCGCCCAGACTTCGGGAGCCTGCTCGAAAGAACTTTCGACAAAAGCGATTTTGCGGTTGTCGGTCGAGAGCGAGAGGCTTCCTTCCAGGACGTTAGCCCTGATCGTAGATGCCTCGAAGAGCTGCCCACCTTCGGATTCGAAAGGCCGTGCCGATTGACTGGCGCCGGGCCTGTCGGATGGCTTGAAAGCGATCCGCAGGACAGAAGTCGAGCCGCCGTGGATACCGGAAACTATAAGTGTGCCGGCACTTGTCCAGTGGATCCAGCTCGAAGTAAAGCCGGTTCCCGGAGGCGGATGAGGACCTAGCGTCCAGGCCGTCAAACTCTTTGCCGTCCCTCCAGTTGCCGGGACGAGATAGATATCGCCCCCGGTAACTCCCTGGTCGCTCATCAATCCACCGATGAAAGCGATCTTCTGGCCGTCCGGCGACCAGCGAGGTACGGCGATCTGGAGCCCATGCAATTGTCCCGGTGTGTGCTCAGGGTCGAGAATGGACTGCGGCTGGCCCCCCGAGATCGCCTGGGTGTAGAGCTGCGCTACCCACCAATTGTTTTCTCCCGGCGGGGCTGCGGCGATATAGGCGAGCTGTCGCGAGTCCGGCGCCCAGCCGTACTCGTAGACATGGAGCGTTTCCGGGGTAATTTGGCGGAATTGGCCGGAGGCGGTTTCGATGGAGGCGACCCGTTGGATCTCGAGCCCCTCCACCCCGATGACGCCGGACGGAGGTTTCATCGCAGCCAGCGCTCCCGCTGGCCGCGTCGCGCCTTGGATGTACAGGCAGGCAATGTGCAATCCATCGGGAGAAAACTCGAGCGTCGTGACCCCGCCATGCAAATGGGTCAGGCGCCTGGGCGAAACGCTCGTGGACGCTCGACTTGCCAGATACACATCCGCCTGCTCCGATGCATTGGGCGAAGCATTGCAGTCGGAGGTAAATGCCAGCGATTTGCTATCCGGGGACCAGGCCAGATTGTCTTCTGTGCAAACCTGGCCGGTTCCGGCGGTAAGCCGGCGGGGGTGCCCGGGATCATCCATAGCAGCCATTTGGATCTCGATCCCCATGTCCCCATCGACTGCCCAGGCAATCATCTGACCGTCGGGCGACAGCGCCGCCTCGTGAATCATGCGCGTCTTCTCTAGTTGCGAAATGACAGCCCCGATCCGAGGAACAGGAAGGCTGGGATCAGGAGGCTTGGGATCAGGAGGGTTGGTTGCACCGGCCGCGAATCCTCCGCCGGCCGCAACCCAGGCAAGCATCGCAAGAAGGCCAGGCTGGCAAAAAGCGAAGGGTATGCGAGGGGCAAACATGTAGGACGGATGCTAGCACACCCTTTCGGTTACTCTGGCAGGTCCGCAGAGGGCCGTGATTGCCCGGCAAGAGCAGCTTTCCCAAAGCCCCGCCATTGACGGCGGCATGGCGTCTTGTTATCTTTAAAAGGTTCCGCAGTAGCCAGGAAAGTGCGTGCTGTAACGATGTGCCGCGGGTTGGTATGAACGATCCAAGGCAAGACGCTGAAAACTGGTGGCAGGAATCTGCGGCCCACTCATCGGGGTCCCTCTTAAACGCTTGCGTGATCGAGGGAAACAATCGCATCGGCCCTTGCGACACCTTCCACCTGGGAAGGCTATGCGGGCCAGAACTTCGAAACGGAACTGGCTTCTTTTCTGGTGCCTGGACTTCCGGTGCTCGATCCGGCACGAGGGATAGCAGCGCGTAAGCGCATAGCCCTCCGGCAGGATCCAGAAAGAAACGCACGGTCACCGTCGCGGTTCTGATCAAGGTTGGTAAACAGGCAGGAGCAGCCGCCGCTGGCTTCATGCATCGGTAAGCACCGGGTTCGGCGCCATGCCGGTGAAGTGCGGCGAAGTGGTGTTTTGCGAGTTTCAAGGAGTTACGGTTTTGCCTACATTCAGTCAGCTCGTCAGAAAAGGCCGCGTTGCGGCGCGCTATAAGACGGCGTCTCCCGCATTGCAGGGATCGCCCCAGCGCCGCGGGGTCTGCACCCGCGTTTACACGCAAACCCCCAAGAAGCCCAACTCGGCGCTGCGTAAGGTCGCCCGTGTTCGCCTGACCAATGGGGTGGAAGTGACGACCTATATCCCCGGAATCGGCCATAACCTGCAGGAGCACTCGATCGTGCTGATTCGCGGCGGCCGTGTGAAGGACTTGCCTGGCGTGCGCTACCACGTCGTTCGCGGCACGCTCGATTCCGTGGGCGTGGCCAACCGTAAGCAGAGCCGTTCGAAGTATGGCGCCAAACGTCCCAAGAGCGGGGCGAAGTAGGAAGGTTTTATGCCGAGAAAAGGACATATCGCGAAGCGGGAGGTTGCTCCCGACCCGGTTTACAGCTCATCGCTGGTTACGAAGTTCGTCAACTCGATGATGTGGGACGGCAAGAAATCGACCGCCCAGGGCATCTTCTATCAGGCCATGACGAACCTGGAGCAAAAGGGCGGCGACGAAGCGTTGAAGCTGTTCAAGAAGGCAGTAGAGAATTGCAAGCCGCTGCTGGAAGTGAAGACCCGCCGCGTGGGCGGCGCTAACTACCAGGTGCCGATCGAAGTCAATCCTGAGCGGCGCACTTCGCTGGCGATTCGCTGGCTGGTTACGTACGGCCGGGCGCGGGGCGAAAAGGGCATGATTGACAAGCTGACGGCCGAATTGCTGGATGCGGCCAACGGTCGCGGCGCAGCGATGAAGAAGAAAGAGGATGTCCACCGCATGGCCGAAGCCAATAAGGCCTTCGCCCACTACCGCTGGTAGTACAAATTTTTGAGGCCTGGCGCCGCGCGCGCCAGGTGTAACCCGAGCAGTAAGAACAATCGCGAGCGTAGCTCGCGCGAGAGCGAGAAAATCCCGTGCCCCGTCTAGTACCACTCGATCGTTGCCGGAACATCGGAATCATGGCCCACATCGATGCCGGAAAGACAACAACGACAGAGCGCATTTTGTTTTACACCGGCATCACCCATCGCATCGGCGAAGTGCATGAAGGCACCGCGACCATGGACTGGATGGAGCAGGAGCAGGAGCGCGGCATTACCATCACTTCCGCCGCCACCACCTGCACCTGGCGGGATATCCGTATCAATATCATTGACACTCCGGGCCACGTAGACTTTACGGCCGAGGTGGAGCGCAGCCTGCGCGTGCTCGACGGCGCGGTGGCGGTGT
>JBARKD010000148.1:0-2936 GCA_049800615.1 Acidobacteriaceae bacterium
CAGCCGACCCTCAGTGGCTTCGGGAACGTGACCAGTGTGTATCAGACCCCTGGTACACTGAGCGGCGCGCGCGTCCTCTCGCTGGCCGGAAAAATCATCTTCTGACCACAAGCGGTGCTTTTCCAGCTAAGGGGACAGCCATTCGTGCCTGTCCCCTTTTTTCGTATGGCGGAATCTGCCGATTACTCAGGGTGCGCTGATACAAAGCGACTGTGATTACCAGTCCAATTTTGCGGTCCTTCATGTAGCCTGTACATTCCGTCCCGGCGCGTCGCGGCGACGGGAAATAAAGAGCACGAAAGTACAGGAGAAGGACGCATTGACAGGCAAAATTCCGGCGTGGCTCTTGTCCGCAGCAGGCGGCGGGCTGGCTTTCATTCTGGCCGCAGGCTCAGCGGCCGCGCAAACCGCACCACGGACCAACGGCAGCCTGGCGCTCATGCCCTTGCCCAGCTCCATCACGCGCGGTGACGGCGCACTCACAGTCACGCCCGCCGGCGGTGCTCCTTCTACCTTTACCTACAACTATGGCCAAATGCACGACGCCCGACTCGAGGCTGCGGTGAGAAGGGAACTGACCCTTCTCGGCCGAACCTGCGGTGGAGATGTCCTGCGTTCGACCATCGATCATCCCGGCTCCCCGCATCCTTCTTTTCTTATCAACGTCGCCGCGCCCGGTGAGCAGGTGCAGACGATCGATGAGGACGAAAGCTATCAGCTCCAGGTCACGCCGGAAGAAGCCACGCTGACGGCGCCTAATGACCTGGGCGCGATGCACGGTCTACAAACGCTCCTCCAGCTCGCGACCATGCAGCAGGGAGCCTGCGTACTGCCGGCCGTCAAAATCAGCGATGCTCCGCGATTTCGCTGGCGTGGGTTCATGCTGGATGTGAGCCGGCATTTCGAACCGGTGTCGGTCGTCGAACGCACCCTGGATGGAATGGCGGCGGCGAAGCTGAATGTCTTTCACTGGCATCTCAGCGACGATCAGAGTTTTCGTGCGGAAAGCAAGAAATATCCCCGGCTGACCGAAGTTGCCTCCGAGGGCGAGTTTTACACGCAAGATCAGCTGCGCGAGGTAGTCGCCTATGCGCACGCGCGCGGCATTCGCGTTGTGCCCGAATTCGACATGCCTGGCCACGGCTCGAGCTGGATTCTGGCGTACCCCGATCTGAGCCCCAAGGCCCATCTCACGACGCTGCCCGTGGTTTATGGCATGCCCACCGCAGTCCTGGACCCGACCCGCAAAAGCACCTACAAGTTCATTGACAATCTGGTTGGGGAGATGGGGAACATTTTCCCTGACGCCTACTTCCATATCGGCGGCGACGAGGTGCAAGGAGAAGCGTGGCTCGCCGACCCGGACATTGCCGCCTTCATGAAGAAGAAGGGTTTTACCAAGCCCGCGGAATTGCAGGCCTGGTTCAACCAGCAGCTGGAAGAAATCCTAAAGAAGCACCACAAGAAGATGATCGGATGGGATGAGATTCTCGATCCCGCCCTACCCAAGAACATCGTGATCCAGAGCTGGCGTGGAGAGGCATCGCTTGCCGATGGGGCGCGCCAGGGTTATCAGGGAATACTCTCCGCGCCTTACTACCTCGACGCTCAAAAGACGTCTGCGCAGATGTACCTCGCCGATCCCATTCCCGCAGACACAACCCTCACTCCCGAGCAGCAGAAGTTGATTCTTGGCGGGGAGATCTGCATGTGGGCGGAGCAGCTCAATGCGGAAACGCTGGACTCGCGCTTGTGGCCGCGTACCCTGGCGGTTGCCGAGCGTTTCTGGTCGCCGCAGGGTGACCGCGATGTCTCGGATATGTATCAGCGGCTGCGTGTGAACTCGCTCAAGCTCGAGGATCTGGGCTTGCGCCACATCAGCGGTCCGCAGACCGTACGGCGGAGTTTGCTGCTGCAACTTCACCCTGAGGCGCTTGACATTTTGGCATCGGTGTTAGAACCGGTTGATTTTCATACCCGTTCGCAAACGCAGCACACAAACGGCTGGACGGCAATTGACAGGTTAGTGGATGCGGTGGCGCCGGATCCGCCATCGCGCCAGCAGGTCGCGGGCGAGGTGGATGCCATTGCGGGCAATGTCACCGTGCCTCCGCCTACGGATCCAAAGCCAGCGCTCGATCTCAGCGGCGATGTGCCGCAAGGCGCTGTGCCGGCTCCTGAGTTGGCGTTTCAGCGGCTGCATGAGCGATTTCTTTCCTGGCAGTCGGCGCAAACGCGCTTGTTAGAGGAGGTGCAGGGAACTCCGAGATTGAGCGATGCGGGAATTCGTGCGCAGCAACTGGGGGAGATGGCGAGTGTTGGATTGTCCGCGCTGGCTTATCTGCAAAGCCACACGGCGCCGCCGTCCGGATGGCAGGCGCAGCAGCTGACTGTATTGGATGCCGCGTCCCAACCAGCAGCGCTGGTGCGGTTTACCGTACTCTACTCTATGCGCAAGCTCGTGTTGGCTGCCGCGCGAATAGGGGAGACAACGCCGTAGGTTCGGTTGCGGATTCAGAGAAACCGCAGATCCCTCCGCTACGCTACGCTTCGGTCGGGACGACAATTCTGTTGTAGGGGTGGCCGTTGCGTCGCGGTTGAGAAAACTGCAGATCCCTCCACTACGCTACGCTCCGGTCGGGACGACAATTTTGTTGTAGAGCCAGCAAAACTGCAGATCCCTCGGCTTCGCTCGGGATGACAAAGGGGAGGCTTGTGGCTTGGGTTGGGTTTAGCTCCCATAAGGGCCAAACTGCAGGTCTCTCCACTCCGCTGCGCTCCGGTCGAGACGACAATTCTGGGGAGCAGTAAGAAGAAGCGTTTCCACTAGTCTCCCTTCCCATTGATTCATGCAATAAATCAAAATGGCTTCTGAACGTTTGGTGGAGTGCGCTGTGCGAAGCGTGCAATGCTGGCCAGAATCTCGTCAGCGGTTC
>JBARKD010000149.1:0-10121 GCA_049800615.1 Acidobacteriaceae bacterium
AGCCCGACGTATTCTGAATCATTTACGGCCCGACTGAAGTCGGGCCCTGATACAAAAACCGCGTTTTTTCCGCAGCCTGTGAAGCCGGTCTTCTATTCAAATTGACGGCGGGGCTGAAGCCCCGCCCCTTCAACTTCACCTTAGATCGTCTTCAGATAGTCCTTGGCTTTTTGCCATTCAGGGAACAGGCGCTCTTCGGCCTGGAATTCCCGGGGATGCACGCAGCGGCGGCCTCCACGCACCTTCACCGGATACTTCAAGTGCAACATCTCGTGGTAAAGCAGATACTCAACCGCGAAGCGGGGAGTGCCTTTGCGATCGAAGACGCGGCTGACCACAATCGTATTGTGCGCCGGATCATAGTGTCCCAGGCTGCGCTTGGCCATATGACCGCTCCACGTCAGGAGCGGACGGCCCATCAGCCCGTGGAAAAACCGCTGATTCAACGTTTCGAAAATCTCGTCGAGATCATAGTGGTGCCCCTGCGGCCCGAGCATTTTCTTCCTGCCACGGGCTTGGCGGATCAGTTCCGTCTGCCGCATCACCGCTTCGCTCGAAGTAAACCTGCGGTAGCGGTTGGTTTGCGCGGCGTCCAACGGTTTTCGATAGAGCTTGGCGAGCAGGATGTGAGCAATCGCGCGCAGGACCGTTTCCGGCGCGCCCTCCAGCAGATCGGACAAGTGCACGTGCATCCGTCCCTGGCGCAGGCGGATTGTCGTGTTGAGGCCGGTGAAGCGGCGGAAACGAATTTCGATCGAAGGGATCGGAGCCCGGGGACGAAGAGCGCGGTACTCTTCGGCAAAGAGAGTGTGCAAAAAGGGAGTCACCAAATCCAGCGTAGTTCCCGTCTCATCCTATCGACAAGTGATCACCTTGTTTCTTCCTTTTCGCGCGCCTTCTCCCGCTCCTTCTCTTCCTTTTTCTGCTCTGCGAAATACTTATTCTCCTCGTCGATCATTTGTGTTGCCGACTCATGCGCGCTTTGGTTGGAGTCGATGGCAGTCTTGCGCACGAAGTCATAGTCCGTGCTGGGCTTGGGCTCGTTGAGGATCTTCGCCCACGCGTCAGATTTATCAGCGAGCTCCTTTAAAATCTTGCGCAGATCCGCGTGCTGCTCATTGAAGGCGTCCATGTTGTCCTGGAGGTCGTCGCACAGGCGGGTAAATTCGTCGAACAGGTTGTGCAGGCGGACGGCTTTGTTTTGCGCGATAGGGTCGGCGTTGATGGTGTGGATGCCCGTCGCCCGCTCGTCAACATAGCCTACAAAGAGCTTGATTCGCTCGGGAGGATTGTCTCCCGCCTCGCGGACATCTTCGATTTGCCGTTCCGTGAGAGGGTCTTTCCTGGACTGGGAAAAGCCCGGAACCGCCGCCAGCAGCAGGCAAATACCCGTGATGGCCAGCTTTAGTTTCAAGACGTTTATTTCTTGAACACCTGCATCATGAGCTCGGTTTGCACCTGCTCCAGCTGCTTCAAGGTGGACTGCAAAAGTTGCCGGTCCTCATAGGACGCGGAGTTGAGAATACCGTTCAGACGGAAGGAGGTATGCCGCATAAGTTCCTCGGCATTTTTGACCTTTTTGGCGTCACTAGCCATGCCCATGTGAATCTTTACCGCGTATTGCTGAATCAATCGGAGAGTGGCCGATGCGTGATCATCTTCACCGGCGCTGTATTGCTGTCCCGCGAGTTCCGTCATCTGATGGACCAGTTCGGCATAGAGGAAGCACTGCTCCCGGGGCTGGGCCTGGTCGGCCTTCAGGATCAACGCCGCCATGGCTTGCGGATCGGCGACCCTTTCATCGATGGCGTGGGCAGGAATCGAGTAGAGGTTTAAGACGAAGACAGAGACAACGAGCGTGGTGGCCGCGAACCGCATTGCGCACCTCTCAGAGTGCTTACGGAACGTCTATCGTTAATGGTTTTCACCAAGAGCGACGAGTCGATGCTTTGCTTGCCATTCCTGGTCGGGGAACTTACCGTCAGCAGAGCCCAGGAACTTATGATAGTACTCCCGTGCTTGCTTGGACACATGCAGGTTATCGTAGGTTGTCGCCCAGAGGAAGTAGGAAGCTGGGGTCTCCTGCAAATATTTTGCTCGCATGGAAAGAGCTTTCAAAGCGACCTGGTACTGTTTGTTCTGGGAAGCGGCAAAAGCTAAGCCGCTCCAGGCCTCCCCGTCATCGGATTTGAGCCCGACAGCCCTTTGCAGGACCTCCTGGGCCTGGGGATAGAGCCGTTCCCGGAGCAGATTCTCCCCTTGGCTGGCCAGAATCTCCTCATTCCCGGGATTGGCCAGTGCCATTTTGGCAAAAATAGGTGTCGCCCTCTCGGGGTGGCCAGCCTGGACGTAGGCGTCGGCCAGCATTTGGTCGACAGAAGAATTGTCCGGCTCCAGCCGGCTCAGGCTCTCGAGCACCGGCAGCGCTTCTTCGTTTTTCCCCTGGCCGATCAAGTCCGTCGCCAATTGCGCATCGAGCGCCGGATCACGCGGGTCGCGTTCCAGCGCACTTCTGAGCAACGGCTCGGCATCGGCGTACTTGCGCTGCTTGATCAGGACTTCCGCTAAGCCGCTGTTTGCCGCCGCCATCTCTGCTGCCGACGGCGCTGGTTTAGCCGCCAGCAAGCGCTGGTATGCGTCCTGAGCCAGGTCGCTGTCCCCGTTCGCCTCGGCAATCTGGGCGGTAAGCAGCAGGTCGGCCGAGGTCTCCCGGCTTAACTTGAGGGCAGCGATCAGGGCATCCCTGGCCGCGGGAGGATCGGTGGTGCGGTCCAGTCTGGCCAAAGTACGTAAGGCTTCGGCCTGGGCCGCCGGGTTCGGAGGCTCCGGCGTGAGCTGGGTTGCTTGCTGGACTTGTTCCCGAGCCTCGTCGTACTTGCCCTGGTGAGCCAGCAGAAGCCCCAGCGCCAGACGCGACTCGAACTGTTTTGGGTCAGCGGCAATCGCCTTCCGGTAATCAGCCGCCGCCGCATCCTCATGACTGTCCGCGTCTTCGATGTACCCAAGATCAAACAGGGCCCGGGCGTCCCCAGGATGCTGAATCAGGTACTTGTCCAGCAACGGGCGGGCTCCGGCGAAGTCCTTGTTGTCAATCTTCTCTTCCGCCGACTGCCGGTCCCCGGAAGGCTGCTGCCGGGGTGACGCAGCCGTATCCGGCGCCTGGGTTCCGGGCGGAAGCTGATTCTGCGCCGGGAGCGCCAACGGGGAGAGCGCCAGCATTGAAATGTAAAGTAATACTTTCATGATTCGGCCCGGGCCTCGTGCCCTGCCAACGTCTGCGCCAGCCAAAAACCGGTCTGCGAACCCGGGGTCTGCGCCACTTGTTCGGGGGTTCCGGCAGCTACGACCTGGCCGCCGCCGGCCCCGGCCTCCGGGCCCAGATCAATGACCCAGTCGGCCGATTTAATTACGTCCAGATTGTGCTCGATCACAACCAGGGATCCGCCGGCATCGATCAGGCGCTTGAGCGCAGTCAACAGCTTGCTGACATCGTCGAAATGCAGGCCGGTGGTGGGCTCATCGAGGATGTAAAGGATGCGGCTGCCGCCTTTTCTAACCGAGCCGTTACTAGCCCTGCCGGCCGCTCCCCGCCCCTGGGAAAGGTGTGCCGCCAGTTTTACCCGCTGCGCCTCACCGCCGGACAACGTGGTCGCCGATTGCCCCAGGCGAACATAGCCGAGTCCAACCTCATCGAGCACGGCGAGCTTTTCGACAATTCGCGTCTGCCCGGTGAAGAAACGCAGAGCCTCCTTGACGGTAAGGTTGAGCACGTCGTGGATGCTTTTTCCCTTGTATTTCACTTCGAGGACGGCGGATTTGTAGCGGGTTCCGCTGCATTCTTCGCAGGGCAATTCGACATCGGCGAGAAACTGCATTTCCACAGTCACGGTTCCATCGCCTTCGCATACTTCGCAGCGGCCGCCCGGCACATTGAAGGAAAAATGCCCGGCCGCGTATCCCCTGCGCTGGGCCTCGGGTTGGGCGGCAAAGAGCTCCCGAATGGCGTCGAATGCCTTGATATACGTCACAGGATTGGAGCGCGGCGTGCGCCCGATGGGCGCCTGATCGACCAGCACGATGTCATTCAGGCGTTCCGCTCCTTTGAGCTCGCGGTAGAGATAGGAGGGGTCGCCACCTTCGCTCTTGCCCAGGGCGTGGGAGACGGCAGGGTACAAGACGTCATGCACCAGGGTGGATTTGCCCGAGCCGGAAACCCCGGTAATACAAACCAGCATGCCCAAAGGGATCTCGACATCCAGCCCGTTGAGGTTATGAATCCGCACCCCCTTGAGCACCAGCTTTTCCCGCCCCGGATCGCGCCGCCTGCTGGGTAAGGGGATGGTGAGTTGGCCGCTGAGATAACGGCCGGTCAGGGAATCCGGATTTTTCTCCACATCGTCAACGGTGCCGGAAGCCAAAATTCGGCCGCCCAACTCCCCGGCGCCGGGCCCGAGGTCAACCAGCCAATCGGCGGCGCGAATCACGTCAGGGTCATGCTCCACCACCAGGATGGTGTTGCCCAGATCGCGCAGCTCCTCGAGGATGCGAACCAGCCTGGCCGTATCCCGGCTATGCAATCCGATCGAAGGCTCGTCCAGCACATAAAGCGCTCCGACCAGGCGCGAGCCTAAGGAAGTGGCCAGCTGGATGCGCTGCGATTCACCGCCCGACAGGGTGGACGCCAGGCGATCGAGAGTAATGTACTCGAGCCCGACCGCATCCAGAAAATGTAAGCGCTGTTGTATCTCGACCAGGATGCCGCCTGCGATCTCCTGCTGTGCCGGGGTCAGGTTGAGGGCGCTGAAGAAGCGACCGGCCTCGCGGATGGTGAGGGCCGAGACCTGGCAGATGTTCTGCCCGTCGATGCGCACTGCCCGCGCCTCCGCACGCAGCCGAGTTCCCTTGCAATCGGGGCATATGGCATAGCCCCGGTACTTGCTGAGCATGACGCGCACGTGCAGCTTGTATTTCTTACGCTCGAGAGCGGCGAAAAAGCCGTGTACCCCAAGGAAAGACTCGTTGCCATCAAGAACGAATGCCTGCTGCTCGTCGCTGAGCTCCCGCCACGGCGTGTCAAGAGGAATCCCCTGCTGCATGGCGGCCTTGCGAAGTTCCGATTGATGGGGACGATACTTGGGACGCGTCCAGGGATCGATTGCTCCTTCGTTGAGCGTTTTTTGCTTGTCCGGAATGATGAGGTTGAGATCGAAGTCAATGGTGTTGCCGAACCCCTGGCATCGCTCGCAGGCTCCATAAGGATTGTTGAAGGAAAACAACCTCGGCTCCGGCTCGCGATAGATGCGATGGCACAGTTTGCATTCGAAGGCCTGGGAGAAGCGTAAGCGCCGGGGTTCCGATTCGTCCCGCGGGACGGTCTCAAATACGATCTCGCCTGATTCGCGAAAGCCGATTTCGGCGGCGTCCACGATGCGTGCCCGGTTTTCGCCGGAGACGACAAGGCGATCGACAAGCGCATAGACCGCCTGCCCGAAATCAAGATCCAGAAGCGACTCCGGAGTGGAAAACTCCACGATGTTGCCGTTTTGGTAAAGCCGGTTGAAGCCCCGCGTCCGCAGCTCGCTGAGCCGCTCCTTAAACCCATCGTTGGGCAGGGCCAGGTTGCCGGGCTTGGCAGCTTTCTTGCGCTTCCTGGTTTCAGCCTCTGCTTCCTTGGCAACCCCGGGCTTCACGGGAAACAACGCGTAGAGCCGCGTATCGTCTCCCAGGGCCAGAATAGATGCCGCAATCTCGTCCACTGTGTCGCGCTTGACCACGCCCCCGCACACGATGCAGTGCGCAGTGCCGCAGCGAGCAAAGAGCAATCGAAGGTAGTCGTAAATCTCCGTAGCCGTGGCCACGGTCGAGCGCGGATTGCGAGTAGAGTTCTTTTGCTTGATAGCAATGGCCGGGGCCAGGCCATCGATCAGATCCACGTCGGGCTTTTCAATGCGCTCCAGAAACTGCCGGGCGTATGCGGAAAGAGACTCGACATAACGGCGCTGGCCTTCGGCATAAATGGTGTCGAAGGCGAGCGAGGACTTGCCCGAGCCTGAAACCCCCGAGATTACGGTGAGCCGTCCGTGGCTCAGGTCGCAATCGATGTTCTTCAGGTTGTGGGTGCGTGCACCACGAATGGTGATCTGATCGTGCAATACGTCAACCGGCAAGTTCGCCGTGGACCTCCTCCGTAGGAGACTCGATTTCCGCCTCAAAACCTGCCTTGATACGGGCTAACATTTCTATCGGGTCGCGTTGCTCGGCCTGCTCGAAGGCTGCCGCGATGTGGCGAGCAAGGTCGGCCAACATCATGCCCCAGGCTTCCGGTTCCTTCCATACGCCTACTCTCATACTGATGTGCTGGTCCTGGTGGGCGATCCACACCCGCAGAAGTTCAAATGATTTGGCGTCGGTCCGCGCAGGTTCGGGGACGCGAAGTTGATCAGATTGAGCCATGGTTTTCCTTTGAAGAAATGTCCTGGGTAGCTCCCTCTTCGCCTTGCCACGGCGGAAGCCGGAACCCTCGGATATCGAAACTGTTCGAACTGTCCGGACTTCCCCTTTTCGCGCGGGCACCCGGCTTGCTTGGGCTATTGACGGGATGTAGCCGCCACTACCTCGGTTGCTGGGGCCGTCGCATTGTGGTGGCGGGCCCACACCATCAGGAGGATGCCGGCGAGGGCCGCCCCCAGGCTGGCCACTTGAGCATTGGTTAGACCCCAATAAATACGCGGATTAATCCGGATGAACTCCACCAGGAAGCGGGCCACGCCGCTCAGCACCAGGTATTCGCCGGTGATCCACCCAAGGGGCGGTGTTCGATCCGGCTTGCTCCGCCACCAGAGATAGGCAGCAATGATCACGGCCACAATCAATTCATAAATTGGCGTCGGATGAACCCGCTGGGCGGTGGGGACCAGACCATTTGGGAAGCTCATGCCCCAGGGTAGATGAGTGGGAATCCCGTAGTCCCCGTCGCCGGAGAGAAGGCACCCGAGCCGGCCCACCCCATAGCCGACGGAGACGGCGGGAGAGGCCAGATCGAGCATGGCCAAGCCGCCGATTTTCGCTTGCCGCCCCTGCCACCAGAGCACGGCGATTCCAGCCAGAAGGCCGCCATACCAGGCAAACCCCGCCCGGTCAAAAAGTACCGAAAAAGGCTGATGCATGAGCAAAGTGGGGTCTTCAAAGACATGCCACAGCTTGGCCCCAGCCACGCCGCCCACGGTCGTGTAGGCAGCAACCCCGACGGCATCCGCGTCGACGGCAAAACGCCCGAAATTGCGATACAGGACCCAGCAGCCACACACGGACGCCAGCCACAGGCAGAGCCCGAAAGTCCCAATGGAAAAATGCCCGATGTGAATGAAGGGATACATGCGTAGGTCTGTCTTACCAGTATAGCCGGGCGCTTTCTCTTCATCGGGATCCATGGAAGAATGACAAAGCCAATGAAAGACCATGAATACGCGATGTTGTTCCGGCGCGACGAGATCGCCAGCCGGGTGACGGAAATCGGCGCGCAGATCAGCCAAGACTTTGCCGGCGAAAGTATCTTGCTGGTGGGGGTTTTGAAGGGAGCGGCGGTATTTCTCGCCGACCTGGCGCGTAGTATTTCCGTCGAAACTACCTTCGACTTTGTGGCCATTTCCAGCTACAAGGGGGTCAAGACCAGCGGCGCGGTAAGATTGATCAAGGATCTGGACACGCCGATCGGAGGGCGCAACGTGATCCTGGTCGAAGACATCCTGGACACGGGCCTGACGCTGGTTTTTCTGCGCAAACTACTGCAGCAGCACAAGCCCAAGACCTTGAAGATCGCAACCTGCCTGGACAAGCCTGCGCGGCGGCTGGAGAAAATCGACGCCGACTACGTGGCGTTCACCATACCGAACCACTTCGTTGTCGGGTATGGGATGGATTACCAGGAACGCTTTCGTAACCTGCCCGACATCCGAATTTTCAATCCGGACGAGGCACCAAATTCTGATTGATCTTTGCCTTTGGAAGGGCATAAAAAGGCTGGGGAAAAACGCGAGGAAGCACCAGGCGAGACGCCGGATGCTGTATCCCGAAATAGACGCCTGGCTACATCCTGTGGGCTGGTCAAGCCACAATCCAGTTTTCCCCGAGCATCGACAAGTCCCCCGGGACTATCGGAGCTATTTGAGCTATCGGAGCTATGGATGACGACGAGCAAACTGTTGCAGCCCGAGACGGAATTCCCTTCAGGATACTTTGATGTCGCCGGATTTGCCTCGGCGACACTCGAGAGCGCAGCCGCCTTGGCCGGGGTGTTTGATCACACATTGCTGAAACCTGAGGCCGCCCGGGACCAGGTGGTGAAGCTGTGCGAAGAAGCGGCTTCTTTTCGCTTCGCCTGCGCCATGGTCAACCCGGCCTGGGTCTCGCTGGCGCACTCGGTGATGGCGGGCAGTGGAGTTCCGGTCGGGGTAGTGGTCGGCTTTCCACTGGGGGCGAATCTGGCCACCAGCAAGCGCGAAGAGTCCTTAGCTCTGATCAAGCTTGGGGCGCGGGAGCTGGACATGGTGATGAACCTCGGTTTTCTGAAGTCGGGCATGAATGCCTTGGTAGAACAGGACATTCGCGGGGTGGTGGAGGTGGCGCATGATGCCGGCGCGGTGGTCAAAGTTATCCTCGAAACCTGTTTGTTAACCGTGGAAGAAAAGCTGCGCGCGTCCGAACTGGCGTTGGCCGGCGGCGCCGACTTCCTCAAGACCAGCACGGGCTTTTCGACGGGTGGGGCCACTTCCGCTGATATCGCCATTCTGCGCGGGGTTGCGGGCAACCGCTGTGGAGTGAAAGCCTCCGGGGGCATTCGCACTCTGTGCGACGCACGCGCCATGCTGGAAGCGGGTGCAAGCCGCATTGGCGCGAGCGCCAGTGTGGCCATCCTTCATGAGTATCAAAACTCTCGTTGATGAAAGAACAATCGCAGCCCCGCGCATGGAAGTAGGCAAATTTCCCGTAAATGGCAGTCGAGGGGCTGCTGTTTCTTTTTCGAGCACAATCCTGATTGCTAAACGCGGCGGGCGTGGCTGCGAAATGCTCTATGATGACTCGATATTTGTATGACACTTCCTCCCGACCAGGACGCTGCCGATATCGCAAAAAAGCGGGCGCAATCTGTTGCGTCGCCTTCCTTTGAAGGCGATTACCGTCCAAGTTCGGAAATCCTGCCCCTGCCCCCTTCCATAAAAATCGACCCGCTGCAAGGCGAGTTTCTCATGCGGCTGGCGAACGCTCTCAATACGACTCTCGATCTGCAGACGCTGTTGCATCGTACGGCCGACCTGGTGCGCGCCGTGATCGACTACAAGATTTTTGCCATTCTGCTGTTAAACGAGCGGGCCAACGACTTGCGTATGCGCTTTCAGATCGGGCATACGCCTGAAGCCGAGCGCCTGCGAATCCGGGTGGGCCAGGGCGTCGTGGGACGGGCGGCGGAGAGTCGCGAAGCGATCCTGCTCCACGATGTACGCCTGGATCCCAGTTACATAAGCGCCAATCCCGAGGTGCGATCGGAATTGGCTGTGCCCCTGATCGTAAAAAATCGGGTCATTGGCGTGCTCGACCTGCAGTCCGAGCAAGTGGGCTATTTTCAGCCGGAGCACATGCGCCTGTTGGAGCTCACCGCTTCCCGGGTGGCCCAGGCGATCGAGAACGCGCGGCTTTATACCCGCGTCGCAAGGCAGGCGCAAACGCTCGCGGTGCTCAATGAAATTGCCCGTGAGGTTACCTCGATCCTCGAGCTCGATCCATTGTTGGAAAGAATCGCGGAGCTCGTGCGCAGGCTCATCGACTACCAGATGTTCAGCATTCTGCTGCTGAACGAACGGGAACAAGTGCTTGAGGTTCGCTATGCCGTACGTTTTGGTCATCCCTTCCTGCATTCGGAGAAGGTACCCCTGGATCGGGGTCTGGTGGGAACGGCAGTGCGCGAACGCCGGCTGATTTATGCCGGGGACGTACGCAAGGATGCCCGCTACTACACTGTGAATCCCGAAACCCGTTCCGAAATGGCAGTGCCGCTTCTTTACAAGGGCCGGGTGATTGGCGTTCTCGACCTGGAACATGTGCGGGTTAATTACTTTCACGAAGAT
>JBARKD010000150.1:0-5802 GCA_049800615.1 Acidobacteriaceae bacterium
ATGCCTGCCTCGGCAGCGGCGAAGCCTAAAACCCAGCACAAGAAAATTGTGATCCACCAAGGCAGCTAAAAACTCGAAACAGCGAAATCGACGTTCTCCCCTTTTTGGGGAAAGGTGCTGGAAAGTGCACCTAAACGGAAGGCGCACCCCCTAACAGGTGCGCCTTCTTATTTATATTGGGGCATGGCAAAGGTGCTGGCCTTGTTCAGCTCGGAACAGGGCGCGCGGGACCGCCTGATTCCACGCTGGATCGTGTTGCGCGCGCTGGGCCTGATCTACTGTTCTGCTTTTCTCTCCTTGCTGTTGCAAATTCGAGGCCTTATCGGCCCGCAGGGAATTCTGCCCGCCGGCTCTTACCTCCAGGCCGTCGCACAATCGTTTTCCGTGGGGAAGCAACTGTGGTTTGCCCCGACGCTG
The DNA here is from genome assembly GCA_049800615.1 of Acidobacteriaceae bacterium. GTDB lineage: Bacteria > Acidobacteriota > Terriglobia > Terriglobales > Acidobacteriaceae > PALSA-350. The sequence goes on from JBARKD010000150.1 coordinate 418, forward strand.
CTGTGGCTGAACAGCGGATCCCACATGCTGATGGGAATGTGCTGGGCAGGCTTGGCCGCTTCCCTGCTGCTTACATTCAACCTGTGGCCTCGCGGCATGCTGCTGATCTGCTTTGCATGCTTTCTTTCCTTCGTGAGCGCGGCCCAGGACTTTTCCAGTTACCAATCGGACGGCATGCTGCTGGAAGCAGGGTTCCTGGCATTGTTTTTTGCTCCGCCAGGCTGGCGGCCAGGACTCGGCCGAAGCCACCCCCCGTCGTGGGCCAGCCTGTTCCTGCTCCAATGGGAGTGGTTTCGCATTTACTTTGAATCCGGCCTGGTGAAGCTTCTGAGCGGAGACCCGGAATGGCGGCACCTGACGGCCATGGACGAGTACTACCAGAATGGCCCTCTACCGACTTGGATTGGATGGTATATCCAGCACTTGCCGCATTGGTTTCACTGGGCGACTGCGCTGGCTACCCTGGGGATGGAATTGGTCATTGTGTGGATGATGTTCTTGCCACGCCGTTGGCGCTTGATCTGCTTCCTGATCGTCACCCCCTGGGAAATCGCCGTGATCTTCACCGCCAACTATTGTTTTCTCAATTACCTCGTACTGACATTGGGATTCCTGCTGCTGGATGACCGGGCATTTGGCCGCTGGACAAAAACCGTTGAGCCTGCGGCGCAGCCCGCAACCGAACGCCGCCGATGGATCATTGGAATTAAAGCCGCAGTCAGTGGCGTATGCCTGACCCTGGTGGCATATGTCACCACGGTGGAGTTGATTTCCATGGTTTTCCGCGGGCAGCCTTTGCCCATGGAACCGGTGGCCTTGCTGGAGCCGTTTCGCATTGCCAATCAATATGGCCTGTTCGCGGTGATGACCCGGGGCCGCTACGAGATTGAATTCCAGGGTTCCAACGACGGGCAGAACTGGGTCCCTTATCCCTATCGCTTTAAACCACAAGCACTGGACCAGGCGCCCGGGATCTACGCACCTTATCAGCCGCGGTTCGAGTGGAATCTGTGGTTTGCCTCACTCGGGCCGTGGCAAAGCAATCCCTGGGTTCCGCGAACTGAAGAGCATCTCCTGGCCAATGATGCGGACGTCCTGGAGCTTTTTGCCCGGAATCCTTTTCCTGGCTTGCCTCCTCGCCAGGTTCGCGCGGTCCTGTGGCAATACTGGTTTACCACTATGCAGCAAAAGCACGCGACGGGTGACTGGTGGACCCGGCGCCTGCTGGGGGTTTATGCGCCGGTGCTGGGACGCAACCCCCAAGGCGAAATCACGATTGTTGACATGCCGGACATGCTGCCCACCCACGACTAGAAAGGCTTTAAAATAGGTTGAGCCACGTGTTCTCTTCGCTCTCAAACCGACGCATCCGGCTGGGCCCAGTTGGGCTGTCGTTGGGCGCTCATGCGGCGGCCGCATTAGCGATCTTCCTCTCTTTGCGGGCGCATCCAGTTCGTGTCTTTAGTTTGCCGGGAACGAACCTCGGCACCCGGCTGGAACTTACGTACTTGCCCGGGAGGGCTCCCGCGCCGGTGAGTCATTCTGAGAGCAAGGCCAAGCCCAAAGCGGTTGCTACCCGTTCCGCCCCTATCCCGGCAAAGTCGACCATCCATTTGCCACAGTCACCGCAGCTTACGACAACGCTGACGGCCCCGTCGCCAAATATTGCTTCGCCTCCCGCGGCAGCCCCTGACTCGAGCAGCGGTTCCGACTCATGGGGTGCGGGAGCCATCCAGATCGCATTCACCACCTACTCCCCAAGTCCGGCACCCGACCTGTCCGCGATTCCCCACGGCGTCCAGGGCGATGTGATCATCGATGTAACCATTGACTCCAACGGGCGAGTCACCGATCTTACGGTCCTCCACACAATCGGTTATGGGGTCGAGACCTCTGTGATGAATACCTTGAAGACGTGGACCTTCCGCCCCGCTACCAAAGACGGAACCCCCATCGCCAGCGTGCAGGAACTGCACTTCCACTACGGTCGGGGTTAAAAACTTGCCCGCCTGCGACAGAATGGGGTACCCGGAACCGTTTACTGAAACGTTACTTTAAGGGTTTCAGATAACCTGGCAGGCACTTTTAAATATAAGTTTAGAAAAACCCCGAACCCAAGCAACCGTTTTCATATACCATTCATCCACTTCATCGTCGTGAAGTTTTCTAGGAAGAGGCCGGGGCCATTGTGGATGAGCGGGAAGATATTATTGGTGGATGATAATCAAATTCAGTCGACCACCCGACGAGCGATCCTGGAGAGTGTAGGCCATGTGGTGTGTATCGCACCGCAGGGCCAGAAAGCCTTGGAGCTTCTGAGTGACCCCGAAGCAGACATTGGCTTGATCATCAGCGACCACCTGATGCCGATCATGAGCGGCAGCGAGTTTGTGGCCGAGTTACGAAGCCGGGGTTTTACGCTTCCCGTGGTGGTATTGAGCGGATTCCCTGACGCCGAGTCCGAGTATGAATGCCTGGATGTGACCTTCCGGCTTAAGCCTATGGATCCCGAAGACCTTATCCGGCTCACGCACAAACTGCTCGGCGAACGAATGCGGCGCTCGGCCTGACCTGCCGCACTTCAATAGCCCGGACGGCCACGCCAATCCGTAGCTAAGCAGCCGGATCTCCTGTCAGGAGGGATCCAGAAGTGCCAAGTGAAGAGCCTGCCCTGAGCAAAGTCGAAGGCAACCTGCTCTTTCTTCAATCCCCTCCTATCTCGATCAATTCCCTTTTGTCTCTTCAATTTCCCTTTTGTCGCTTCAATTTTTAGATAGGCAGCCCCTTTTCACCTCGGTTCTCGCAATACAACTTCTTCCCGGCTTCCACCCGCCATTGCCGTCCCTCTTCGCCTCTGCGACAATCGGAAGGGGCGGTGATGCCGGAATTTGGAAGTTTTTCTCTCCTTCTTGCTCTAGCTTTGAGCGGCTACACACTGGTGGCGGGCGCACTCGCCTTACGGCAATTGGCCACCGGGTCTCGCGGCCGGATCGCTCCCGACAGGCTGGCGGAAACCGCCCGGCGCGCCGGCATTGGCAGTTTTCTGGCCGTCACCTGCGCGGCTTTCGCCCTGGTCTACACCGCTTTTGCTAACGATTTCTCCGTCTCTTATATCCTCCATCATTCGAATCGAGCGCTGCCCGGGCCATACAAGTTTGCCGCTCTTTGGTCGGGGCAGGAAGGCTCCCTGCTGCTATGGGCATGGTTGCTGACCGGGTACGGTTTCGTGCTGCGGGTGCGTCACAAGGTGGATGTCACGCTGACCGCCTATGCATCCACAATTCTTGCCGGCATTCAAATCTTTTTTCTGCTTCTGCTGAACTTTGCCGCGCCGCCATTCGCTTTGGTGCAGGGTGGGGCGCCGTCCGATGGCTTTGGCCTGAATCCGCTGCTGCAATATCCGGAGATGGTGATTCATCCCCCCATGCTGTACCTGGGATACGTGGGCTTTAGCGTGCCGTTCGCGTTCGCCCTGGGCGCACTGATGATGCGCTACCCGGGCGAGAAATGGATTCACATCACCCGCCGCTGGACCATGGTGACCTGGCTATTTCTGACGTGTGGCATTTTTCTTGGCGCGCACTGGGCTTATTCGGTGCTGGGGTGGGGCGGGTACTGGGGCTGGGATCCGGTGGAAAATGCCTCCCTCATGCCATGGCTCACGGGGACCGCATTTCTGCACTCGGTCATGATGCAGGAAAAGCGCGGCATGATGAAGAACTGGAACGTGTGGCTCATTTTCAGCACCTTCATGTTGTGCATCCTCGGCACTGACCTGACCCGGTCCGGACTGGTCAGCTCCGTACATGCTTTTGCCCAGTCGTCCATCGGCAATTGGTTCACAGCTTTTCTGGTCATCGTGCTCTCGATTTGCCTGTTCACATTCATGCGGCAACGGGATCATCTCAAGGCCGAGCACAAGCTCGAGTCGCTGGTTTCCCGCGAGTCCAGCTTCCTCTTCAACAACCTCGTGTTGCTGGCGGCCTGCTTCACCATTCTCTGGGGCACTCTGTTCCCCATCATCTCCGAGTATGTGCAAGGCAACCGGGTCACTGTAGGCGCTCCCTTCTTTAATCGCGTTGCCTTGCCCATCGGCCTATTCCTTCTCTTCCTTACGGGGATTGGTCCCCTTCTTGCCTGGCGCAGCGCGTCGTTCAAAAGCGTCCGGCGCAATTTCGTGCTGCCCGGCGCGGCCATCGTGACTACGGCCATCGTGCTGCTGGCGGTTGGGCTACGCCCCTGGAACGACCAGTCGACGTTCTATTCGCTGGTTGCCTTCTCTCTGGCGGCAGGGGTGATCACGGCGATTTCCTCAGAGTTTCTGCGCGGGGCGCACGTCATTCGCAAGCATACGGGCAGAAGCCTCTTCGCCTCGATGGTCCAGCTCACACGCCGGAATACTCGCCGGTACGGCGGCTACCTCGTGCATTTTGGCGTGGTGATCATCTTCATTGGCATCGCAGGCGGCGCGTTCAAGCAAAGCCGGGAGCAGGAAATGAATAATGGCCAGAACATGACCATTGGTCCGTACAGGCTCCAGCTGGAGAGTTTTACCCAGGACTCGAACTTTAATTACGACACCGAATTCGCGCTGCTGAACGTCTATCGGGGCAACAAAAGGGTCACCCAGCTCGCTCCCGAGAAGCGCTTCTACACGGCTTCGCAACAGCCATCGACCATGGTTGCCAATCATTCCACACTGGCCTGGGACTTGTATGTGATCTATGCCGGCAAGAATCCGGAAAGCGGATTGCCCATCATCAAGGTTTTCCTGAACCCGCTGATGGCATGGATCTGGATTGGCGTGGTTGTGGTAGCGGTGGGCACGCTGGTGGCCCTGGCGCCCAATCTCAGCGCCGCGCTGGCTTCGAGCAGAACCCGCGCCGACGAACGAGCGAAGCCACAGGATGCGGAGCCGCGGCTTGTGGATGAGCCCGAAATCGCAGTCGCCGGCAGGAGCCAACGTTGAGGTTACCCGCTTTTTTCCATCGCAGCGCGCAGATCGCCTCGATCGGTGTCCTGGTAGCGCTGACAGCCGGCGCAACGGATGCGGCTGCCCGCTTCGACAAAGACAGTCACGAGATGATGTGCGTATGCAGCTGTAATCAGCTGCTGGGCGAATGTAACCATGTCGGCTGTCCTGATTCCGAAGGCATGCGTACGCAGCTGGCAGCGAGTATCGCCCGCGGGGACAGCGACGACACGATCTTCCACGAATTCCAGGCGCAGTACGGGCCAGTAGTCCTGGCAGCGCCGAGATTCACGGCCTTCAACCATGTCGCCTGGATCGTGCCGCCCTTGCTGCTGCTTCTGGGCATCGCCGGTGTCTTGCTGATTGTGCGCAATTGGAAACTGCGGACGGTCCCCATGCCCGCCGTGCCGGAT
>JBARKD010000151.1:0-7723 GCA_049800615.1 Acidobacteriaceae bacterium
CATTGAAATCAAGCGGCGATGGTGGCGGGCTTCCTGGAGCTGTGCCAGGCGTGTAGTACACGGGGGGCGGCAATATGGGTGCCTTATTTGCTGCGAACCCCTTGCCACCATTCAGCGCGAAGTCGTAGTTGATGACCGGAACGCTGTGTGCATTGCAGTATTGAAAGATCCAATCGTTGAACGGCGTCAGGTTCCCATAGGAGGCCCACGGGACGGTACCAACGATAATCTTTAGCTTCGCAGCTTGAGCGGTCGCGATTATCTTGTCGAAATTGGTGGCGAATAGTCCAAACTCAATTGCTCCTGGATAGGAGTCAGATAATCCGTCGGCGTCCGCTTGGCCAACCAGCAAGTGGACGATCGGCTTCTGGCCCGACGCGATGATGTTCTGAAGCTGACTCAGCGCGGCGGCGGTCCCCCTTGCCGGGAGGGGAGAGACGGGAAAATTCTGGCCGTAGCCAACCCAGTTTTTGTTGGCCTGGAATTGGGGTGACTGTTGCCATTGATAGGTGAGGGTGTCACCGAGGAAGGCGACTTCCGGTTGAGTTTGAGCAGAAGTGCTCAAGGCCAGGACAAAGCAGAGAAGGGTGGCAAAAATTCTAAGGGTCACGGGAGAGCCTCTTGGAGAAAGCCGAGCGGCCCATTGCAGGCCGACGAACGTGTATCACGCATAAAGGAAGGAAAGCAATCGATCTTTTGATCCTGGTGGATGCACCATTACAGAAGCAAGTGGCACACGCCACGCTATCGAACCGTACAACACCGAATTACAACCTTTTCCTTCAGAGAATCTTCCGCGAGAACACGTGTAGCTAACTCGCGAGCCCTTTTGACATTGCTGGTGACACATTGCTGGTGACCTTGGAGCGGAGGCTCATCTGCACCATGCACAATCTCTTAAAACTATTCCGCCATCGTATGGGTTTGCCTAACATCTAGGGAGAAGAGGGGAAAAGAGGGGGGGAAAGAGGGGACGGACATGATACAAATTTTCCGAATGCCGGCCCATTGCTGGTGACGATTGCTGATGGATTGCTGATGGATTGCTGGTGGATTGCTGGTGGATTGCTGGTGACAAATGCTGATGACAATTTGTAGTGGACCTCAAAAGTGAGACACGACTGGGGTGGGAAAATGGGGGCACCCATCCGTTTATCGCGATGGTAAAAGGGCCAATTCCGTTAGTCGCACGTCCCTCTATCGAGGTAAATCCGGTGCGGGTCTGGCTTGGTCATAAGCAGTAAATCGGATCTGATACCTGTTATGTTGCGTGCGAAGGGGGCTTCCGTGGAGCAGAAGTTCATTTTGGAGTCCCTTCGCGGTACCACACAAAGCAAGAGCCGGCCAGGTTTGGCCGGCTCTTCAAGTCTGTCTGTCGATGTACTCAGAAGATAATCTTCAGCGCCAACTGCGTGTTGTACGGTTCGCCCGAGCCGATGCCGGGTGCGCCGTACGAGACGCCGATGGTTTCGGTGCTCGCCCCAAACAAGGGACCGTTACCGCCAATGCTCGGACTCGCGGCGTAAGCCGGCGCCGCCAGGTTGGTGTGGTTGAGAACGTTAAACATCTCCACGCGGAACTGTGCGTGCACACGCTCCTTATAGATGGGGAAGTTCTTAAGCAGCGATAGATCCACATCTTCGAAGCCGGGCCCATAGACCTGATTGCGGCCCAGATTGCCGTAGGTGCCACTCGCCGGAACGGCAAAGCTGTTGGGGTTAAGGTACTGCGCCACAATCCCATTCGCGGTCGTCTGCACCGAGCGGTTGCTGTTGAGCGCCGGCCCCGTAATATTTGCCCGGTCCTCGTTCTCAGCCGTACCGCTGTTGTCTGATCCCGTGAGGATGTTGAGCGGCTGGCCCCCCTGGAATTTGGCGATGCCATTGACCTCCCAGCCCTGCGTCAGAGCCCTGGGTCCGAACGCAGGGGCCGGGATACTATAGCCGAAATATGCGGCGAAGTGATTGCGGATGTCGTAATTCGCGTTCCCCCAGTCGCCCTTCAGATTGAATGAGTTCTGCGGGAGATTGTTAAAGACGGTGGAGTCGTCCAGATTATGGCTCCAGGTGTAGGCGAACTGGCTGGTAAGCCCATGCCACGAATTGCTCCGCATCGTAACCTGCAGCGCGTTGTAACTCCCCGAGGCAGCTGAGTTGAGCTGGTTGATGATGCCAAAGTTGGGAAACTTGAGGAAGTTGGGCCGCGTCGACTGCTGGTAGGAAAACGGGAAACCGTTGGGACCGATAACGATCGAGGTGTTCTGGTCAGCCCCAAGCGCGTTCTGGTTGATGTCCTGCAGGACAAGGTTGTGGCGGCTGGTCGAACCAACATAGCCGACATTCAACAGCCATCCGTTGCCCACGCTCTGCTCTACGTTCAGACCGAAGAGCTCGGCATAGGGAGTTTTGAAGCTGCGGGTGGCCGAGTAGATGGAAACTACGTTGCTGCCGGTAGGTTGGCCTTGGCCGGTGGTGAAGATCGGCGTTGTCTGGTTGTAGGTCCAGATGGGCGCGGCCGTCGGCGTGTTGAGAACGATGGACTCGTTGGGCTGGCTGCCGGCCGGGTTGTTATTCACGCCGCCCGCACCCTCGTTGGGGATGCCGATATTGCCAAAGAAGGCCTGGCCGGCGGGCTGATCAAAGTAGATGCCGTAGTTGGCACGGACGACCGTGCCTTTAAACGCCTGATAGGAGAAGCCGACGCGCGGCGAGAGGTTGGCTTTGTTGCTGGTGTAGATGTACTGCGGCGAGCCTGATCCCCCGCTCGCAACCACCAGACCTGTGCTGCTGGTGGGGTCGAAGATAGAGAGGTTCGGCTCGTTGGTGAAGTAGGGCTGCTGGAAGTCGTAGCGCAGGCCGAGATTGAGGTTCAGCTTCGGTTTGAGCTGCCAGGAGTCCTGCGCGAACGCGGATCCGGTATGGGTGTAGATGTCACGTTCCTGGACGCCGAGGGTAATGGTAGACGTGTACGCGTAGCCGGCAAGGAAATCGGCCAAATTCAGGATATTGGGGTCTGAGACAGAGGCGTCGTTTGCCCAGGGCCCGAGTGGGTTTGGTCCGGTGCCGAAGTTGAAGGCGCCGCGGCCACCCCAGTTGTAGTAGAGGTCAATATAGGCGCGTCGAAATTCAAGACCGAAGCGCAGCTGGTGCTTGCCCACCGTCCAGGAGACCGTGTCGGCAACCTGTCCCGAGATGTCGTTGCGCCCCGAGGTGGGCGTGATGCCGATCGAGTCGAATCCATTGATGCTGATCTGCGGAGCTCCGGATAGACTCGCGCCCGAGTTGAGGCCGGCCAGTGTGAGGGGATTCTGGCTGTGCACCGCATCGGCAAAGTCCTGCGTAAAGTAGTTGACGCCGGCGGCAAGTTGATTGGTCAAAGTCGGCCGCAGGCTGTAATTCCAAACCAGATTGTAGTTCTGGATGTGTGAGGGAACGGTCTGGAAGTATTCCGGGAGATATCCGCAGACGAAGACGCAGTCGGGAGCCACGGCGTAGCCTTGACCGAAATACCAGATGCCGGAAAGGTGGCTGCGGTCGCTGAAGTTGTGGTCGAGATGGGCTACCACGTTGTGGCTATAGCCGCTCTCCGGCGCGTTGCTGGAGTAATTGCCCGGGCTGGCGGGCAGATTGGCAATGACGCTTGGATCCCACATCGTGCTGAGGACCTTCTGCGAAACCTGGCTGGGTGTGACGCCATATTTGGTTAGTTCCGCGAGCGCGAGGGCCTGGTAGGCCGGCGAGGGCTCGGTGACGGTATTGGTCTCGCCGATGATGAACTTCTGCTCCTCATAGAGGAGAAAGAAGAAGGTGTGGTCGCGCCAGATGGGGCCGCCGACCGAACCGCCAAAGTTCTCGTTGCGCAGCGGCTGCGAGTGCGCGCCTGTTGGAGTAAATGGGGAGGTTACGGCCAGCGCTTCGTTGCGGTTGTAATAGTAAGCGTTGCCGTGAAGTTGATTGGTACCAGACTTCGTGGTGATGTTCAGGTTGCCGCCCGGGCTGCGGCCGGTTTCGCTGTTGCCCACGGTCTGGAGGGAGTACTCATCGAGCGCGTCAATGGGATAGACGACGCCGGCGATGCCGCTGATGCTGCCCTGGTTGACAGCGTTTGCGTTCAGGTACAGATCGTTGTTGTCCGTTCCATCGATGGTGTAATTGACTTGGTCGTTGCGCATACCGTTGACCGAGCCAGTGTTGTTGTAGCCGGAAAAGGCCGCGGAAGTGCCCAGAAGCTGCGTAAAGTCGCGGCCGTTGAGCGGCGTGTTTTGCAGCGATTTTCCGTCCAGCACGGTGACCTGCGTAGTGGTAGTGGTATCGAGGGAAAGCGCATCGGCGGCCACTTCGACGGTAGTGGCCTGCTGTGCAATGTTCAGCCTTATGGGCAGCGTATAAACCTTGCCCGCTTGCACCTGGACGCCAGTGGCCTTGGTGGCCTCGAAACCACTGGCTTCTGCCGTGACGGTGTAGGTGCTCTGCGGCAGGTCGTTAAACGAGAACTCACCCGCGCCAGACGAAACAGTGTCGCGAACAACAGAAGTGGCTGTGTCGGTGGCCGTCACCTTCGCGCCCGATACGCTTGCGCCCGAAGAGTCGGTGATGGTGCCGTTGATACCTCCGCGAAACGTCTGCGCCTGCAACAGGGCAGAAAAGAACACGAATAGGGCTAGTTGCCCAACAAAAGCCAGAGCTCTCGTTTTCTTTGCCTGCATAAAATCCCTCCTCGAGAAATGAAACAGATGCGCCATAGATAACATTCGAAATGAAACAGGACATCCTGACGAGCGCAACAAAGCGCTGCCACGAATGTGTTCGTGGTATGTGCGGGTGCGTGAGCCCGGAGCGCGAAACCAGTCTTCGGGGATGCGACTTCGCGACAGCCTGAAGAATGGACTTAAGGTCGCTCGGTGACTCTATCTAAGCCGGCCGCTGGAAGAACTGCTTCTTCAAACTCAAGCGTGCTCAGATCGGCAGGGACAACAACCGTTTGCGGTCCGGCGGAACATAGATGGAACCTAGAGTAGCATAGCGGCGAGCAGCAGAAAAGCCGGGGCACAAGGTCCCAAGCCCCATTGAAACTTATTAAGTGGTTCTGTCTGCGCCGCTCAAACAGCTGCGGAAAAACGCGCCGAAGCAACGAGCGAGGCGCCAGATAATGTATCCCTGCGCAGACACCTAGCTACGCCTGGTGGTTCGTCGAGCCGCTGCGTTGTTTTTCCGCAGCCTGTCAAAACCGATCGTCCACCCATTTCTTTGACCCCACATCCAGGTGAGTCTCTTCCATATTCCTGCGGGAGATAAAGCTCTCTTGCTCTCCATTTTCTCTCCTGCTGCGAAACAGGTCTCAATCGTCAATCTATGTCTGGTGAATTGAGATATCTGGCTAGCCCGCGCATGATCGCTTCTCTTAGCGACGTGGAGGTCCATGCGCGGTCGTCCTTACTTCCTTTACTTACAGGCAGCTGTTCTTGCCACCTTGGTGCTGTGGGCATACCCGGCTTTCGCCGGCAACACGCCCATGCCAGGTGCGGCTCCAGGGCCTGACGGACCAACCGAAACCGTCCCGTTCCAGCTCTATCAGGGCTATTTGATTGTGGTGCACGGGTCGATTGGCTCGGCCAAAAATCTTAATTTCTTCCTCGACACTGGGGCGACCCCTGCGATTCTTGATTCAGGGCTTGCCGACAAACTCAACCTGCAAGGAAAAGCCTCTGTCAGCATTGTGCGCCTGGACCGTAGAAGACCCGCTGAAGAGGCGAACCTGCCATCGCTCGAGATAGGTCCGCTAAAACGGTCCAATCTCAGGGTTGTCACTGCCGATCTCTCCTTCTACGAGAAGATCCTCCCGGTAAAGATCGATGCCATCGTCGGCCTCGATGTGTTAGGGCAGGGACCATTCATGATTGATTACCCTGGCCGCGTGATCCGCTTTGGACCGGCTCCGCCTCTGTCGTTCTCGGTTCCGCTGCGGCTCGACCAGGGATTGGCTGTTTTTGACGCGGAGATCGATCACACGCCTGTACATCTTCTTTTCGATACCGGGGCTGGGTTTATCACTCTGTTCGATAGGGCCATACCGCAAAGTGCCGGAGCGAAAGGCGATCCACGCGCACAATCGAGGACAACGGCGGCCCCCGAGGAGAGACAGGTTTGGGTGCGTAATCTGCGGCTCGGCAGCAAAGAGTTTGGGCAGAAGGCGGCTCTATTGACTCGCAACCCCAAACCCTCGCAGATAGACTTCGATGGTCTAATGAGCCCGGCAGCCCTCGGAATCTCCCGGGTGGTGGTCGACCTGAAGGCAGGCGTATTGGCTTTCAACCGCTGAGGAACAACACAGCGGGAACAACGCAGGACGGAAATGGCCCTGTTTTCTGCAGCCCCGGCAACGAGAGCAGGTGGGGCAGTAGGAAACGGAGGAAGCACGCATGTCCCTGCTCACCCTGCCAGGAAACAACGCTTAAGGTGCAAGCACCATCAGCGTACGAACGTACAGTGTGATCCTTGCATTGGTAATCGGCGCCAACACGCCTGGTCGGCTTGTCGAGCCGCTGCGTTGTTTTTCCGCAGCCTGTCAAGGCCCGCTCCTCTGCGATCATAATGGGGATGAAAGCTGGCAACCTGCCGTACCTTAAAAAGACCCTGATAGCTGCTCTGTGCTTCCTCCTGGTGTGCATGATCTGGACCATACCCGCGTCAGCCCGGGTTGCATTACAACCCTGCAAGAACAACATCCCGCCACAGCAGCAGATCGAGATCGGCCGGAAGGCAGCGCAACAGGTCTATCAGCAAATGCCGGTCCTGCCCGATTCGAGCCCGATCTCACAGTACGTGCAGGCGCTGGGACAAAAGCTTGTCGCGCACACTCCAGGCTATCAATGGCCTTACAACTTTCATGTCGTCAATGTCGACGCTATCAATGCCTTCGCCCTTCCCGGAGGGTCGATCTTTGTCAATCTCGGGACCATCCAGGCAGCTGACACAGAAGCGCAGCTTGCCGGCGTCATGGCTCACGAGATCGCGCACGTCGTTCTTCAGCATTCGGTCTGCAACCTGGTGAAGCAACAACGCGTCGGTATCCTGGCGGGTATCGGTCAGATCGCGAGCGGCGTACTGCTGGGAAGTGGCGCGGTTGGCGCCATAGCAGCGCAAGGGATCGGTATGACGGCGGGGCTGGGCTTTCTCAAGATGTCCCGCAATGCTGAGCGGGAGGCCGACCTGGAGGGTGTAGGAATTCTCTACGACAGCGGTTACGATCCGCGCGGAATGCCGCAGTTCTTCGAAACCATTCAGGCGAAATATGGCCAGGGCGGATCGCAGTTCCTAAGCGATCATCCCAACCCTGGCAACCGCACCGAATATATCAACCAGGAGATTTCTACACTCGGACCTCAGGGACGATATGTGGCCAACACCCCCGAATTTAAGGCGATCCATCAGCAGGCCATGAAGATGCACGCGTATACCCAGAAGGAAGTTTCCTCGGGGGTATGGAAGCGCCAGGCTCCGAGCTAGACCTTTCGGGAAGACAACTCCCGTCTCCGACAGAATTGTCATCCCGCTGTCGCGAACTGGAAGGAAAGAAATCTTTACCCACTCCTGGTCCGAAATGACCTCGATTGGAGTCTATACAGTCGTTGCACGAGCACCGAAACGCTAACATTGGGCGCGACGGCAAACGCCTGAAAGTCCCGACACCCATAAATGATTTATGGGGGCGGGAAATTAAAAAA
>JBARKD010000152.1:0-1567 GCA_049800615.1 Acidobacteriaceae bacterium
GCATAGAGACGCGCGCCGCCCCATTGCATGCCGCCGTTTTCTTCAATCTGCTGCCAGGTAAATGCGCTGTAGTCGCACATGCGTCCGGCGGAAACGCGCTGCCACTCTCGGAAGGCGTCATGGGTTGATTCCCAACCGGGATAGAGCGCATCCTTCACCTCCAGCTTTTCAGCCAGAGCAAGAAAGATGTCAAAATCGGTGCGGGCCTCGACGGGCGGCGCGACGAGCACGTTGGCCTTGCTGACGCGGCGTTCGGAATTGGTATAGGTGCCTTCCTTCTCTCCCCAGATGGCTGCCGGCAGAACCAGATGCGCAAAGTCACTGGTGGGCGTGGGATGAAAGCCATCCTGCACCACCAGGAAGTCCACGCTGCGCAACGCCTGCTCCAGCAATCCGTAGTTGGGGAAAGAGACCGCCGGATTGGTGGCGATGAACCAAAGCGCTTTGATCTTGCCGGCCACCGCACCTTCGATGATGTCGGGATACGCCAGCCCGCGCTCCGTGGGAATGCGGTCCACGTCAATGTTCCAAAGCCTCGCCAGATCGGCTCGATCGGCCGGTGATTCAAATTTGCGATAGCCCGGCAGGCTGGAAGTAAAGCCGGCCTCACGCGTCCCCATCGCATTGCACTGGCCGGTAATCGAGAACGGTGAGGCGCCAGGGCGGCCAAGGTTGCCGGTAATCAACGCAAGGTTATTGATGGCGGCTACGGTGACCGCGCCTTGCGTAGAGTGGTTGACGCCCATGGTCCAGCCGATGAATGCGGCCTTTGCGTTGCCGTACAAACGCGCAGTGTGCACGATGAGGTCTTCCGAAAGCCCGGTAATTTCGGCGACATGTTCCGGGGTGAAGCCCTCGACAAAGGCTGAGAATTCCTCAAAGCCGGTGGTGTGAGCGTCGATGTAGGCACGATCGATGAGCCCTTCGCGAATGAGCACGTGGGCAATGCCGTTGAGCAAGGCGATGTCGCTCCGCGGTTTGACCGGCAAATGCAGGTCGGCCATCATGGCTGTCTTGGTTACGCGAGGATCCACCACGATCACTGTGGTGGCCGGCTGGGCTGGCGTACCGCGCATACGATTGCGCTCCAGCCGCTGACACAGGATGGGATGGTTGTCTGCAATATTGGCGCCGATCAGCAGAATTAGATCGGCTGTCTCCATATCCACGTAAGAGCCCGGCGGCCCGTCGGAGCCAAAGGAAAGTTTGTAACCCGAGACCGCGGACGCCATGCACAACGTGGTGTTGCCGTCGAAGTTGCGGCTCCGGAAGCCCAGTTGTACCAGCTTGCCCAGCGTATAGAACTCCTCCGTCACCAGCTGTCCGGTGCCGATAACGCCCAGCGCATCCGCGGCCGAAACGCGCTTGCGCCTGGGCGATCCTTTCGACCATCGTGTTCAATGCTTCGTCCCACGATACCGGGTGGAGTACGCCGTTCTTACGTAACAACGGCTGTTTTGCGCGGCCCGGCGCATCCAAAGTGTGATGTTCGCTGAGGCCCTTGGGACAAAGCTTGCCCCGGTTTACCGGATGTTCGGGGTTGCCTCGAACCGCAACTGCCTTACCG
>JBARKD010000153.1:0-11116 GCA_049800615.1 Acidobacteriaceae bacterium
CTTCAGCCCCGCCGTCAATTTGAATAGAAGACCGGCTTCAGTTTTCCATCCACCGCACTCGATTGAAACGCAAGCCTTTCCTTTGTCATTCAGAGCGAAGCCGAGGAATCTGCAGTTTTCCTCATCACCCACTGAATCGTCGTCCCGAGAGCCTGTGACATTTGGCGTGAAGGGGCGGGGCTTCAGCCCCGCCGTCAATTTGAATAGAAGACCGGCTTCAGCCGCTGAGGCTACAATTTCCGCCCCTAGACAGAATTGTCATCCCAAGGGATGACGAGTTATGCAACTTCGAACAAGCAGACACTTCCAAATCTGCCACAGAAAAAGGCCGCCCCTTAACGAGGCGGCCCTTTACGGCAATCCGCTTAGTTGATGGTAACGGTAAACGACCCCGTGCCGGTAATGTTCGAGTTGCTGCTATCGACAGCGGTAACCGTGACGGTATAGGTCCCGGCCGGCGACGCGCCGCCCGTTCCTCCACCACATCCCATCCCGGCGCCGACGCTCAGGAACACCAGTAAGGCCAACGCAACCGGCCAACGCTTTCGCCGGATCCCCGGTATAAGAAGCAACAGGATACAACCTGCCGCCGTCCCTCCAGCTGCGGCGATGCGCGCCGCCGACTTACGCAGGTTGCCTCCAATCCCCTTCTGCACGTTGCCGCTCGCAGCGACGGTGGTGATGGTGATGGTGGTGGTCCCGGTACCGCCGGACGACAGCACGATGTTCGCCGTCTGCGCCCCGGAGCTGCCGAAGCCGTAATTGGCGTCTAGAGAAGTGGCCGATGCCGTGACAACTGCCGTGCCCGCGTAGCTGCCGGTTGAGGTAAGGGTGACGGTCGATGTACCGCTGTTGTTGGGGGATGGGGACGAGATCGTTATGTTGGTGGCGGTAACCGTGATGCCTGGATTCGTGACCGTCACTGTCGTCGTCCCGGAGGACGTCGCATTGAAGCTATCCCCACCGTAGCTGGCGGTAATGGTATCGGTGCCCGGCGTGAAGCCCAAAGAAGCGGCAACCGCCGTGACGTTCAAGGTAGCCGTCGCGGTGTTTCCCGACCCGAGGGTCACCTGGTTAACCTTGCCGATCGTCACCCCACCCGTGGTAAATGTAACCGGTCCGGTGAGGGTGCCGCTCGTTCCGGTTGCTGTGACGGTGGCGACCAGGCTTAGCGCGCTGCCCAGCGCAACCGTCGTCGGGTTCGCTGTTACAGACGTGGTGGTCGCCGATGTTCCTGTGGCGGTGACCGAAAGGTTCAGCGGAGTAGCGGTCGAGCTCCGGTAGGTGGAATCGCCGCTATAGTTTGCTGCCACCGTGTGTGTGCCGGCGGTGGGAAAATCGGTCTTGAAGGTTGCCGTATAAGGAGAGGCGGACGCGATGCTTACCGGAGTCTGTGCCACTCCATCAACCGTAAAGGTGACCGTGCCGGTTGGGGTCGTCGACGCAGTATTCGGCGCGACCGTCGCGGTGAACGTAATTACCTGGTTGATCTCCAAACCGGTTGCCGGACTGGCAGTCAGGGTTGTCGTGGTGCCGGTCGCGGCAATCAGCGCAGCATAGGCCGTGACCAGATTATTGCCGTCGAGCGAGCCGAGACCCGTCGCCTGATCGTAGCCCGTCGCGGCCGTATAGCCAATCACCGGATTAGATCCGCTTGGACAATTTGGCGATCCCGTAACACAAGGCACCTGGTTGTTGCCCGTGGTGATGTCGTGGAAGGCCGAACTGTAAGTGGTCGCGTTTGCCGCTAAGGAGTAAAGCACCGGGTTGATGTTGCCCTGGCCGCCGCCGGCTTTAAGCTTCTGCTCGATGATCGCGAGCATGCCGGCAAACTCAGGCGCCGCGAACGACGTTCCCCCGGCAGCCGTTAGCGTTTGGTCGTCCTGCTGTCCGGGGTCTGATATCCGGAAACTGGTAGCCTGGCAACTGGAAACGTAATTGGTTCCGCTGCCGTCCGTTTGGATTTGCGTGCAGTAGAGAAGCCCGTCGTGGAACGGAGAAGCATCGAGAGAAATATCAGGCACGTCGCGATGTGCATCGGCCGGAATCCCCCCCACTCCTGTCTGCCAGGTTGGCTTGGGGAACAGCGCGCTCACGCCTCCGCCACCCGCGGAAAGGCCGCCGCCTTGGGTGATCGAGAACGTGGTGTCGTTCCAGGCCATCTCGGGAATGTACGACTTCGCTGAAGCCACAAGATCAGTGGAGCCGTTAGCGCCGTTCCAGTACGTGCCCGATCCAGTCTGCGGATTTTGCGCTGTGCCGTCACCCATGAATTCGCTGCCGCCCATGTCGGTCACGTAAGCGCTGCTCCCCGGATAGTCGACTGCCAGACCCTGGGTTGCTGCCTGGATGGTCTGCGTGGAGCTATCGTCGCAATCGGCCGCGCCCGTATCGCCGGCAGCCAGGATAACCGTCTGCCCCTGCGAGTTCGCCTGTTGCAACCAGCCTTCAATGGTGGTGATGTTCGATGTGCTCCAGCTCGCTTCGCAACCGCCGTAGCTCATGCTGATAATCGGAATCGTGATCCCATTGATCGGATTTTGGATGGCGTATTGCAGGGAGGTCGCGACGTCATCGGAATTGACCAGGACCACCGACGCTCCCGAGGCCACGCCTCCGGAATATTCCAGGTCAAGGTCGGTTTCCGCAAGGTCATTGGAGGCAGCCCCGGCAGCAACAGAAAGAGGTGTCGTCCCGGGGACCGTGGACACGGTGGGAGGGTTCGCCGGAAGACCGGCGGCTGTACGGAAATCCGTGATGTCGGCGGGTACAATAGACGTTTGGCCTACCACCGCTAGTGTTATCCCCGTACCAATCAGCGCCGGGCTTGCGTTGTAGAGCGGACCTAAATCGTAGATTATCGCCAGGTCGCCCGGGGTGATGAAGTGTTGTCCGGTCTGTCCCGAAGTGAAGTGTGAGTTCAGGTTGGAATTGCGGCTCTTCGGCAACTGCACATGCGCCTTAAGCCGGAAGTCCGTGAGCCCGCGAACACCCACAACCGCGCCCGCGATTGCCGCGGGAAGCGAAATCTGCGTGGAGTTTGCAAAATGGGTTTCGCCGTTCAGGCTGTAGTTATGAATTTCCGTTTGAAAGGCTCGCTCCACCGTGGCTACGCTGCCGCTGAACATGATGGAGTTATTGCTGGCGGACGTTCCGCCGACGGTAAAGCCTTCCTGCTGCAGCCACGCGGTTACCTGCGCCAGGTCCGATGCGCTCATGCCGAACAGCTGCCCAAACTCCGCCGGCGTCAGCCATTGGTGATAGCTGGTGGAGGAGGGGTCCTGCTGCGCCTTGAGCAGCGCAAGAAGGCTGGCCTGCTGCGCATCGCTGCGCTTGAAGTTGATGCTCATCCCTTCGAGGACCTTGGAGTTGTCCGTCAGGCCCTGGTCATTTTCGGCTTGCGCCATGGGGTGCACCGTACCCGCAAGCGCCGTCATGTTGGCATGGGTGATCGGCTGGGTGATCCGATCCTGAAGGACAACCTGGGCCTGGGATGTGGATGAGAGAACGCTCAGGAAGAACGTGAGCAGGCAGGTCAGTGAGACGATACGCCAAACTTTACACAAGGGGCTTTCTCCTAGGGTAGCGGTCCAACCGCTGGAACTCCCGTGATCACAATTACGAAGGGCCGAGCTGAGGGTCATATCTTTGACGTATCACGCATGAAATGTTCAACGCGAAACGTGTTTTTTCGCCGCGCCACAGTGTCTCCCGAGGGCTCATATCTCTGCAAGTCTCCGGGACGGTACCCAGTCGCATAGACGAAGTTTGTCGCATCCCGGATTACGGCGGCAAGTGAAATTCGCGGGGCCGAAAGCTGGGAACAATTTACCTGAACATTGTGAACCCTCTGGTCCGAATTAAGTTTTTATTTTGTAACCATCATTTACTGGGAGACTTCCCACAGGCGGCCGAATCGGAATCCAAAAGCTGAACGTTGCACCCTGGCCGGCTTGGCTAATGACCTCAATCCCACCGCCCAGGGCGCGCAGGATCGCTTTCGCGATAGCCAGTCCCATACCTGTGCCATGTAACAGTCGATGGCGGCTCCCCCGGTAAAACTTGTCGAATATATACGCCTGCTCCGCCTGGTCGACTCCCTGCCCGTGGTCGGTAACGCTGACCAGCAGCCGGTCGTTCTGCAGGGCGGCGCTGATCTGCACCGGAGACCCGGGCGGAGAGTAACGGCCCGCGTTCTCCAGCAGATGACGGAGCACGCGGCGGATCAACTCCCTATCGAGCGCCACGGGGGGCATGTCAGGCGGCAGATCGACGGTGACCGGGTGTCCGCGCAACAGAGCATGGCAGTCCTCCAGAACCAGGTCCATCACTTCGTGCAACGCTTGCGGTTTCAGCCGGACCTCGATACCGTCGGTGTCCAGTTGGGCCATCTCCACGGCTTGCCCAATCAGCCGGTCCAGGCGGGCGCTTTCCTCGTCAATGATGGCGACCATCTCCTGGCGCTCGCTTTCTTCGAGCGTTGGTTGTGAGGAGAGGCTGGTGGCGGCAGCGCGGATGGCCGTGAGCGGTGTACGCAATTCATGGGTCACCGAGTCGAGCAGTGCGCTGCGCAGCCGTTCTCCCTCCCGGGCCGCCTCCACCCGGCTGAAGCGATCCATGGCCGCGGCCCGCTCCAGGGCAATCCCCAACAGACTCCCGATCGCGTCGTACAATTCGTCGGAATATCCAGCCTGGGTCATGGCAATCGATCCGCTCGCTCGCATGCCCAGCACCAGCGGGACGATGCAAACGCCGGCCACCTTTCGCCGCCCAGCGTCCGCTTGCCGGGCAGCTGCCCGGAGTTCCTCGAATGAAACCATAGACCGGCGCGGATCCGAGGAATACACCGTGTCATTTTCCGTGAGATATAAAGTAACGGCATCGATAGCAAAAATCGAAGCCACCGCGCGCGGCGCGTGACTGGCCACGTCGTGCAGATTTTCCTCCAACAAAAGCTGGTTGCTGAACTCGTAAAGCCTCTCCATCTCGCTGCGCCGGGATTCGCTCAACGCGCTCTGCCGCCGCTCGTTTTCAGAGATCTGGCTGATCACAATCGCAGACACCAGCCAGGCAAACAAGGCGATCCAGTTTTGCGGATCGGCAATGGTGAAGCTGCCGATCGGAGGCAAAAAAAAGTAGTTGTAAAGCAGGGTGCAGCCAACCGCCAGGCTGACCGAATAGATCAGTCCCCAACGGAACGCCGCCATCTGCACCATGACCAGAAACGTAAGCGCGACGGTGGTTTGGTTTACTTGGAGTATTCTGCGATAGACCAGCACCACGACCAAGGCGGCGGCGGTCATCGCCAGAAATCGGAAGACGATCACCCGAGCCCGCGATAGGCGCATGACAGGCGATCATATCGCAAAGGGAGCAGATGGCAGAACGAGTCCTGGTAATCGATGATGAGGTCCAGATCACGCGTGTGTTACGCACCGCGCTGTCCGCCCAGGGTTATGACGTGCGAGCCGCCAACGATCCGGAAGAAGCCCTGCGTTTATTTGAGGAGTGGAGCCCGGACCTGATCATGACCGATTTGATGATGCCGGTGATGAGCGGTGTGGAGCTGTGCCGCCGCGTGCGTAGCAAGACGTCGACTCCCATCATCGTGCTTTCGGTGCGCGACCAGGAGCGATCCAAAGTGGAAGCGCTCGATGCCGGAGCCGACGACTACGTCACCAAGCCATTCAGCATTCAGGAGTTGCTGGCTCGGGTGCGGGCGCATTTACGGCGTGCCCCGGAACGGGTTGCGGATGCGCCCATCGAGATTGGGGACTTTGTCATCGATGCGGCGGCTCATACCGTAACCGTCTGTGGCAAGAACCTTCACTTGACGCCCACCGAATTCGATTTGCTGCTTTACATGGCGCGCAGCGCCGGCAAGGCCATCGCGCATCGAGCCCTGCTTACTGCGGTGTGGGGCGGCCAGTCGGCTCATCAGCCCGAGTATCTGCGAGTATTCATTGGCCAGCTTCGACGAAAACTGGAAGCGGAATCCCCGCGGCAGTATATCCAGACCGAGCCCTGGGTCGGTTACCGGTTCTTGCCGGAAGGTATTCCGGAGTAAAAGCGCCGCTCGCGCCGATTGGTCCGTATCAGCGCACGTGCTCTCCCTGTAAAACCGGGCCTCCCGCTCTTCCTTATGAATTCCTTATGGGTCGCTTACACCCTCCTTAGTGGCCGGGAATTCCACTACTGTCATGCAGGACTTCCTGATGGTCGTGTATACCGTCGTATTCTTCGCGGTCGCCCTGCTCTATATCCGCGGCTGCGAAAAGTTGAGGTAAATACTGACTCATGTCTGATTCCACACTCACCGTGCTGTTGGTGACGGTCGCCACCCTGGTCTACCTCGTCATCACGCTCTTATATCCGGAGAAGTTCTAGAAATGACAGCCAACGGCTGGCTTCAATTTGTCGTGTTTTTCGCCGTGCTGCTGCTGATGATGCGGCCCCTGGGCCTCTATATCGCACGCGTCCTGGAGGGTGGCAAGACCTTTCTCGATCCCGTGCTCCGCCCGGCAGAGCGGCTGCTTTACCGCATTTGCGGGATCCAGGCGGAACAGGAAATGAGCTGGCAGCAGTACAGCGTCGCGCTGCTGCTTTTCAGCCTCGTTTCTCTGCTCCTCACCTACGTGATAGAACGCGCGCAGAGCTGGTTGCCATGGAACCCGCAGCACCTGGGCGGCGTGGCCCCGGCTACGGCATTCAACACCGCCGCCTCCTTTACCACCAACACAAACTGGCAGGTCTACACGCCCGAAACCACCATGAGCTATCTCACCCAGATGGCGGGATTGGCGTATCACAACTTTCTAAGCGCTGCCATCGGGATTGCCGTTGCCGTTGCATTAGTGCGAGGCATCGCGCGCAAGCAGTCGGCCACGATCGGCAATTTCTGGGTCGACACCACACGCGTCGTTCTCTGGATCCTGCTGCCCATTTGCCTGGTGGTTGCGCCGGTGCTGATCGGGCAGGGCGTGATCCAGAACCTGAAGCCTTACACCACCGTTGCCACCCTGCAGCATGGTTCGCAGACCCTCGCGCAGGGTCCGGTGGCATCGCAGGAAGTCATTAAGGAGTTAGGCACCAACGGCGGCGGCTTTTTCAATGCCAACAGCGGTCATCCGTTTGAGAATCCTACCCCCTTCACCAATTTCATCGAGATGGAATTGATCTTTCTCATTCCCGCCTCGCTGACCGTCACGCTGGGCAAAATGACCGGGTCCGCGGGCCATGGCTGGGCGGTATTTGCCGCCATGGCGACGCTGTTTTTCGTTGGGTTCGCCGTCTGTTACTGGGCCGAATCACAGCCCAATCCGTTGTTGCACGGCGTTGACCAAAAAACATCGCTGGTCAATTCCGGCGGGAACATGGAAGGCAAGGAAGTCCGCTTCGGGGTTTCCCAGTCCGCCCTGTTTGCCACCGTCACCACTGACACCAGTTGCGGCGCCGTCAACTCCTCGCACGACTCCTTTATGCCTCTCGGCGGTATGGTTCCACTGGTCAACATCATGCTCGGCGAGGTGGTGTTTGGCGGCGTGGGCTCCGGGCTCTACGGAGTGTTGATCTTTGTCGTCCTTTCCGTCTTCATCGCAGGCTTGATGGTCGGCCGGACCCCGGAATACCTGGGCAAGAAAATCGAGAGCTACGACGTGAAGATGGCCATGCTGTACGTTCTCATCTTCCCCTTGTTGATCCTGACGCTTTCTGCCGTCTCCGCGGTATATCCGAACGCGCTCTCTAGTCTCGGCAACAACGGGCCCCATGGCTTGTCCGAGATCCTTTACGCCTACGTGTCCACTGCGGGAAACAATGGCTCCGCTTTCGCCGGCATCAATAGCAACACCAACTGGTACAACCTGACTCTCGGGTTCAATATGCTGGCCGGCCGCTTTCTCATGATCGTGCCCATGCTGGCGCTGGCCGGTAATCTGGCCCGGAAAAAAGGCGTTCCCCCATCCTCGGGAACTTTTCCCGTGAACACAACCTTGTTCACCGTACTGCTGGTGAGCGTGATCGTTATCGTCGGCGCGCTGACATTTTTCCCCGCGTTGAGCCTCGGGCCGATATTGGAACATCTGCTGCTCCACGCAGGAAAGACCTTCTAGTAAGAGAACCGCCATGGCAGAGAAACAAAGTCTTTGGAATCCCGAAATACTACGCCAGGCCGCCCTGGATTCGTTCAGGAAACTCGATCCGCGGCTCATGGTGAAAAACCCCGTTATGCTGGTCGTCGAAGTTGGCAGCCTGCTGACCACGGTGCTCCTGATTCAGGGTGCGCTTAGCCACCAGGGCAGCTTTGCTTTCAACCTGCAGATCACTCTATGGCTTTGGTTTACCGTTCTGTTTGCGAACTTCGCCGAAGCCATGGCCGAGGGCCGGGGCAAAGCTCAGGCGGATACTCTGCGCAAGGCCAAGGGCGAGACCTTGGCCTTGCGCCTCAAGAGCCAATCCAAGGATGGTCCCCGGGAAGAGGTCTCGAGTTCCGCTTTGCGCGTCGATGACCTGGTTTACGTCGAGGCCGGTCAGCATATCCCCGGCGATGGAGAAGTCATCGAGGGCGTAGCCTCGGTGGACGAATCGGCGATCACAGGAGAAAGCGCCCCCGTCATCCGCGAGGCGGGCGGCGACCGATCCGCGGTCACGGGCGGCACCAAGGTGCTTTCCGACTGGATCCTGGTCAGAATCACCTCCAACCCTGGAGAGACGTTCCTGGACCGCATGATTGCCCTGGTCGAAGGCGCCCAGCGGCAGAAAACGCCCAATGAGATTGCCCTCAGCATCCTGCTTTCTGGGCTGACGATCATCTTTCTTCTCGCCGTGGTTACGTTGCAGCCCATGGCCATCTATTCGCAAGCGCCGCAAAGCATCTTTGTTTTGGTATCGCTGCTGGTTTGTCTCATCCCCACCACCATCGGAGGCTTGCTTTCCGCCATTGGCATCGCAGGTATGGATCGGCTGGTGCAGTACAACGTCCTGGCCATGTCCGGCCGCGCGGTAGAAGCGGCGGGTGACATCGACACGTTGTTGTTGGATAAGACCGGGACCATCACGCTTGGCAATCGCCAGGCGACCCGGTTCATTCCCGCGCCCAACGTCACCCCCGAGCGATTGGCCGATGCGGCTCAACTTTCCTCCATTTCCGACGAGACTCCGGAAGGCCGCTCAATCGTGGTGTTGGCCAAGGAAAACTTTGGCCTGCGCGGCCGTGATATGACCGCGCTGCAGGCGGAATTTGTCCCCTTCAGCGCGCAAACCCGCATGTCCGGTGTGAATTTCGCCGGACGCACAATCCGCAAGGGATCCGTCGACGCGATCAGCCGCTTTCTGACGGAGCAGGGTTCGAGCCTGCCGCAGATGGTGCGCGAAAGCGTCGAAGAAATTGCCGGCATGGGTGGCACACCCTTGGTGGTCGCGGAAAACTCGACCGCGTTGGGCGTGATCTACCTCAAAGACATTGTCAAAGGCGGACTGAAGGAGCGCTTGGCCAGGCTCCGCGCCATGGGCATTCGCAGCATCATGATCACCGGAGATAATCCACTGACGGCCGCCGTGATCGCGCGCGAGGCCGGCGTCGATGACTTCCTGGCGGAGGCAAAACCTAAAGACAAAATGGATCTGATCCGCCGCGAACAGGCCAAGGGGAAACTGGTGGCCATGACCGGCGACGGGACCAACGATGCTCCGGCGCTGGCTCAAGCGGATGTGGGCGTGGCCATGAACTCGGGCACGCAGGCCGCCAAAGAAGCGGGCAACATGGTCGATCTGGATTCGAACCCCACCAAGCTGATCGAAATTGTCCAGATCGGAAAGCAGCTTCTGATGACCCGCGGTGCGTTGACGACCTTCTCCATCGCCAACGACGTAGCCAAGTATTTCGCTATCATCCCGGCGATGTTTGCCGGTGTCTTCCCGGTGCTGAACCGCCTGAACATCATGCGTCTCAGCACCCCTCACTCGGCCATTCTTTCCGCGGTGATTTTCAACGCGCTGATCATTGTCGCCCTGATTCCGCTGGCCCTGCGCGGCGTGAAATACGAGCCGAAGTCGGCGCAAACTCTTCTGCGGCGGAACCTGTTGATCTATGGAGTCGGCGGCGTGATTGTTCCCTTCATCGGAATCAAGTTGATCGATCTGTGTTTAACCGGGCTTGGCCTGTCCTGATCGGAGTTGTAGATGTTGCGCAATGAATTGAAAATCGCTCTGCGTTTTACGCTTTTGACCTCGGTGATTCTCGGCATTCTTTACCCGTTGGCGGTCACGGCAATCGGACAATTCGCGCTTCCCCGCCAGGCCGATGGAGAGTTGATCCTGGCCAATGGGCAGGTCATAGGTTCGCGCCTCATCGGACAAAGCTTTACCGGCGACCAATATTTTCATGGCCGTCCTTCAGCCGCGGGCAACGGTTACGACGCCACTTCGTCGGGGGCATCGAATCTAGCTCCTACGAGCCAGAAGCTGATCGCTCGCATAGCGGGCGATCGTAAGCAGTACGCGCCGGAAAACCAACAACCGCTGGTGCCGATTGATCTGGTCACTGCCTCCGCGTCGGGTCTGGATCCTGATATTTCGCCGGCGGCCGCGCTGTTCCAGGCGGCCAGGGTGGCGAGCGCGCGAAACTTGCCGGTGGCGAGAGTGGAAGACGCGGTCCGCCGCCATGTGCAGGGACGCCAATTCGGCTGGCTGGGCGAGGAGCGGGTAAATGTGCTCCTCCTCAATCTGGACCTGGATCGCGAGACCGCCGCCACTCGCCCCTGAGGCACTTCTCGGCCGCTCTCTTCAATAGATAGCAACCTAACCCTTTGTCATCCCGAGCACCTGACTTGCCTTCGGCAAGTTAAGCGAGGAATGAACCGCGACGCAACGGCCGGACCTGCGACAGAATTGTCATCCCGACCGAAGCGTAGCGAAGTGGAGGGATCTGCGGTTTTCTTCCCTCCAAGCCGATTTGTTCATCCCGAGAGCCTGTGACTTTTTTGGTGGGGCCCAAAAAGCCTATTTCGATCTGCTGCGTGGTTCAAGCAAATCAGCCCCGAAGGGGGCGGCTGAGAGTAGCCCAGGACGAAAGTCCTGGGAAAAATTTAGGAACATGATGCAGTCCCGTAAGGGACGG
>JBARKD010000154.1:0-2923 GCA_049800615.1 Acidobacteriaceae bacterium
GGACAGAAGGTCTGGCGTTCCGTAAGAACGAGGGCGGATTCGTCGATGTCAGCCCGCGGAACATACCAGCGCGGCGCGAAGCCGGATTCGTAAAGGACTTGCGGTTGCCTGGTATCGGCAACCACCCGGTCACCGTGGCGGACCACGAGGCGGCGGGAGGATTGGCGAATGTCGATGCGGTGATAGCTGTCGGCGGCGTGGCCCAGGATGCGTTCGTCTTCTTCGTAGAAGGCGTCCATGGATCTCCAGGCGAACGCGATCCGTCCCTGCAAATCGCCTGCATGCGCAGGCAACGAAGTGTGCTGCCACGCCCCAGGCGCCGCGGTGCGCTCACCCGCGCGAACGGAATACCAGGATGTTGGTCCCAAATCCGGATGCTGCGTGGTGTGACTTGTGCGCTCCAGAGCGTGAGCAGCGATGTCCCCTTCGGGAAAGTAGGCAACCGGATACCGGGCTGGTTCGTGGAGCAGAAGGACATTCTCGCTGTCCGCGATCCAGGTGCCGGCGAAGCGCACGCGCATTCGTCGGCGCAGCGGCTCGACGTACAACAGTCTTTGGGGCAGCGGCTCGGGTACAAGAAACCGTCCGATTGCTCCCGGTGATAATGGACCTTGTTGCCAGGATAGTCCCATGACTCCCTCCCATCAGGTGAATGCCCGCGATTGCAGGCTACCCGTGACGCAATCCTGCCGCGCGGGCCGTTTATGACAAAATGCTCAACTGCTACAGCAGTCCCGGTAATCGGATGCCTGGAAATGCGGAGGAGACTCGGGTCAAGCGAGCCAGATTGAGAGTAGAAACGAACGGAGCGCTCCAGGCGCGCTACCATCCGAATTCGTGCAAAAATTGGGTAAGGCTTGGCGCCAGGAACTGGAAGGTTCCCGCCGTAACCACCCTAGAACTGGTCTCATAAATAGACAAATTTCGGAGAGGCTGCGCATGAGACCCGCCCTCGAAGCGGGGCTCAGGGTCCAACCAGAAGCCGCAGACCCATATATGAGACAAGTTCTAAACCGTCACCGACGTACCGATTGAGACTTCGCCAACGAGCGTTCCGTCTTGATGAATGGTGTTCATGGGTCCCCCGGGGGCCTCCTATGCGAATTCTGATGGCAAGGGGAATTTGGCTGCTGATCGGAACCATGCCCATATCGGCTTGGGGGCAGACGCCAAGCGTACCGGGCACTTCGAACCAGGCGCCCTATACCCTGCAGGTCAACTCGCGGGTCGTGCTGACCGACGTGACGGTCACCGATAAGCAGGGTAATTCCATAACAGGCCTCAGCGCGACTGATTTTCGCCTTCTCGACAACGGAAAGGCGCAGAAACTCGCTTCGTTTGAGGAGCACAAACAGCAGGTAGCCGAGCTTCGGGAAGCCTCGGCTACGCCAGGCCGCTTCAGCAACGACTACGTGCAGCATCCCCCGCCCCAGGTGAATGCCCTGCTCTTCGACACGACGACCATCGGGATCGAAGACCAGATGTATCTGTTCCAGCAGATGCGGCAGTTCGTGAACCATCTGCCTGCCGGGCAGCCGGTGGCGGTATTCCTGCGCGCGGGGAGGATGACCATCGAGCTCGCGAGTTTCACCGACGACCACGCAATGCTGCTGGCTGCGATTCGGAAAGCAATTCCGCGGCTGCAGCGGCCAGGAGCGTGGAGGGCGAACGAGCTGGACACCCTGCAGCAGATCGCGGGGTACATGGATCAGATTCCCGGGAGGAAGAACCTGCTGTGGTTCACCAGCGGATCAAATTTGATGCTGAAGTCTGATGCGATGTCGCTCTCCGTGGACCCCGCTGCGCGGCGTGCGATTTACGACCTGCTCGAGTCGGAGCGGATCGCAATTTATCCGATCGATGCGCGCGGGCTGACTGTTGTCTTTGGCCTCGCTGCCACTCTGCAGGCTTTGCAGCAAATGCAGATGCGCCAGGACGCAGCAGCAACCGGGGGCGCGGCGTACGTGAACACCAACGGCTTGGCTCTGGCGGCACAGCACATTCTGGAAACGGATGGGAACTATTACACCCTGAGCTACACGCCAAATGACTTGAAGAGCAAAGGCAAGTGGCATCGGGTGGAGCTAAAGCTTTTGAACGCCCACTATGAGCTGAGCTATCGGCACGGGTATTTCGACGATGGCGCGAATCGGCCACAACCGGCGAGCGAAACAAGGACCAGGACCGCGCTACGGGCAGGAGGAAATAAACTCGAGGTGCCGGATGATCGCACCGAGCCGATCGTCTTCAGTGTTCGGATCGTGTTGGCCTCTCGCGCAGCACCACCTCAGCCGGGGGATTCTCCGCTGAAAAAAGGCGAGACGCGTTATACCGTGGAGTACGAAGTGCCGGCAAAGGACGTGTATGCCGCTAGTGTTCAGGGCAATGTGGGAACCGACGAGCTGGGTGCGGCGGTATTTGTCTACGATCGCAACGGTGAGTTGGCGTCACGCAAGGCATTGAAGTTTACGTTTGGCGTAGATCAACAAAAGGCGAGAAGTCTGCCAGATGCCAAGCTGAGCTTCGCTCATACTGTGAACCTGCCGCAAGGCAGCAACTATTTGTATCTGGGCGTGTGGGACATGACGACGGGCCGGATGGGAACCTTAAGTGCAACTGTGGACGTGACGAAGCCCACAGCCGTAGCCAGCAGCCGCTAGAACTTGTCACATAAATGGGTCTCATATATGGGTCTGGGGCTTCTGGTTGGACCCTGAGCCCCGCTTCGAGGGCGGGTCTCACGCGCGGCCTCTCCGAAATTTGTCTATTTATGAGACCAGTTCTAAAGCCCAGTTGATTTTGTTGGATTAACGTACGGTCTTGAAAGCCCTCCGGGTCATTTAGACCGGGGTGGCGTTGTAGATAACTGTATTTCTTGCCCAGCGACCAAGGATCGGGTGCCCCATCCTTCGCGTACTTTGCG
>JBARKD010000155.1:0-4068 GCA_049800615.1 Acidobacteriaceae bacterium
CAAGAAAAAACCGGGGCGTCACTTTCCATGAAGGGCGTGAATTCCTGGAATTTTCCAACATATGGTCGGTAGTTTAGCTCAAACGTCTCAATTCTATGAGAATTTTCTCTTGACATGAATATTTTTCTCGATGTTTTTCACCACATTCGGGGCTGGTCGCGAAAATACAGCCTTGGGAGGGCGCGATCTGCCGTCCGATGAAGGTCGGCAAGGAAGAGATCATGGGCTGCCTCGCCGCCTTGGACTACTGGTCGAAAGCCGACGTTGCGGCCATCAAGAAAGAGTGGCAGCGCCGCATGGAGCGCCTGGCAAGGATGGTCGAGACGGTACCCGGGGTGCAGACCTCTTCAGATCGAACAGCCCTTGCGTACTTTCCATTGACCTCGTGTGAAGTCTGGAAATTTGGCGGGTGCACTTCCCTGCGCCACCGAGGTCTTGCTCAAGGGCGCCGGCGCTGACCAGGCAGCCCCATCATACACATCCATATCCGGCGGAAGTCCCTCACGCATGCACTGAAGAAGGCGGTAAATCATGATGAAGTCCATGCCTCCGTGGCCGCCGGAAGTGCTGGCCATGGCGCCCTCCTTGGCCCATAGGGGACTCTCAAAGTCGCCTTTGTACTGATCGATCGTTCCCCACTCTTCGCCTCCGGCTTGCCCGTCGATGTAGATGCGCGGCGGGTAATCCTCAAAGATCCCTTTGGTGCCACCAATCATGTTGATCCGGCTGTACGGGTGCGGATTGGAAACATCGTGCTTCAAGGTGACGGTCAGTCCGGAAGCGGTCTTGATCAGCGAGGTATTCAGGTCGCCGGTGATGTATTTCTCTTTCCACTTGGGATCGTCCTTGGGCGTGTGCGCTTCGCGGTAGGCGGCAAGGCCGAGCGCGGGGGTGCTCATCGAAACCATGTATTCGAAGCGGTCCCCGCGGTTGATGTTCATGTAGTTCGCGACCGGCCCGAGGCCGTGGGTGGGATAGAGATTGCCGTCACTGAGCGTGTGAAACGCACGGCGCCACAAGCCTTCGCCTTTGTTGGAAAACATCTCCCCGCGCAAATCGTGCAGGTACGCGGCCTCTCCATAGAGCAGGTCACCGAAAACGCCCTTGCGCACCATGTTCATGATCAGCGTCTCGGTGTATCCGTAGCAACATTCCTCGAGCATGATGCAATGGCGGCGGGTCTTTTCCGAGGTGTCGACCAGCTTCCACAGGTCTTCCAGCGTGTAAGCGAGAGGAACTTCGACGGCCGCGTGCTTGCCATTCTCCATGGCAGAAAGGGCCATCGGGGTGTGCCAATTCCACGGTGTGGCAATGACCACGAGATCGATGTCGCTTCGCTTGGTGAGCGATTCGTAGTCGTGAGGGCCCTTGGTGTAAAGTTCAGGCGCTTTCTGGCCGGCCTTTTCCACCAACTTGCCGGCATGCTCCGCCTTCTCAGGCACAACATCGCAGACGGCAACCACCTGCGCCTGCTGAGCCAGGAACCATCCCAGTAGCCCGGTGCCTCTTCCGCCTACACCAATAAAACCGAGGCGCGGCTCTTTTGTAACCGCGAAGGGCACATCGACCATCGTCTTTCCAGGCGATGGATGAGCTACATCCGCAGTTGCCTGATCTTCAAGTTTGAGCGCAGCGGCGGCAAGCGCCCCCAGCCGGAGAAATTGCCGCCGGCTTGGTTCCGTCAGGTCATCGTTCACAGTTTGCCTCTCTCATATGCGAAGGAAAATCTTGCGACGGTACATCCAGAAAAGGAAGAGCCAGTCGAGCAGAAGGATGGTAGCGCCAAGAAGCAGCGGCTGCAGCCCCGGACCGAGAATCAGGAACGGAGCGTGGCCCAGATTGGTGAGAAGGTTTTTCCCCAGGAACTCCTCCCACATGTGGGCGATCAGGTAAGCGGCGATGGAATTCGTGCCTACGACAATCAGGGGAAACGCCCAGCGCTTCCATAGCTTCACGTCAATGATCCAGCTGAAGGCTGACAGGAACAGAAAACAGATGCCGCCGCTGAAGAGTACCCAACTGGGCGTCCAGATGCGTTTCACGATGGGGCAAATCCCGGTGTAGTGGCAAAAAAGTCCGAGCGCTAACAGGACGACACCCGCAACGACGAAGCGGCGGATCGGCGGCTTGGGCGCCGTAGCCTGAAACCACTGACCGGCAAAAAGCCCAAGCATCATCGTCGCCAGAGTGGGGATGAAGCTCAGCGTGAGATAACCGCCTCCGTTGTAGGCGAACGGGTGCTGGCGGGGAAAGAGGTTGAGAAACCACAGGTCAAAGGCCTGACCGAGGTTGCTGTTCTTATTCCAGTGAGCGCGAAAGCCGGTGTAAAGATGATGCCAATCAGGAGGCACGCCCACCGCCGCGTAATCGAAGCCTGGCCCCGGAGCCGGATAGAGGGCCCAAGCGAGCCAGTATCCGAACAAGATCGCGCCGAACGCAATCCATTGATCGCGGGTTGGACGGAAGGCCAGCAGGAAGAGGAAGGTGTAGCCGAGCCCGATCTGGGTCAGCGTGTCTTCAAACGTAAAGTTGGTCTGGGTGCTGTGCAGGGAACGAAGAAAGATCCCCAACAGGATCAGCAGCAGCGATCGCCAGATGGTGTGAATCAACATGCGGGGAAAGGTGGCTCCCTTTTGCCGGCGGCTGCGGATTGAGTAAGGAAGGGCTACGCCGACCAGGAAGGAGAACGACGGCTGGATGGTATCGTGCAGCGAACAACCGAACCACTCCGTGTGGGTTTGGTTCCAGGCCAGGACCTTCCAGAAAACGCTGTGGCTGTAGTACGCAGAAACGTGGGCAAACTGGAGCACTTCGCCCATCATGAGCAGCATCACCAGACCGCGATAGGCGTCAACGGCGAGATTGCGCACGGTGGGAGTGGCGGGACGAACGGCCGTAACCGTCTTTACGCCCGCAGTGGTAGGTTCAGCCTGGAGTAACTCGCTCATCGTAAGCCCCTGTAATGGCGCCCGCGCCGGAAAAATTTCAGATGGCGCGTGAGCTGCGCGGCCGGTATGAGCTAAGATCGTATCGTTTAATTGCGACTTGTCAACCAATTCTTTCGCTTCGCAACTGTTCCCCTTCGAATGGGTTG
Source organism: Acidobacteriaceae bacterium (assembly GCA_049800615.1). GTDB lineage: Bacteria > Acidobacteriota > Terriglobia > Terriglobales > Acidobacteriaceae > PALSA-350. Next base: position 3,095 of record JBARKD010000155.1, read on the forward strand.
GCTGCCCTGGATCGTTAAGGAATGCGGTCGGGAGAAAGCTTTCTTAGGTTAGACTGTTGGCCAATCGCAAGCCGACGAAAGGAAACGTTTTCGGAAAATGGCGAAGGCCGGCACATCCGACATGCAGGACGAGCCCAGGCAGCAGCGCTCGGCCGGGGAAGATCCGGCTCAGCCTCGGCCGGTCGATGGGATGATGGCTGAGGAGCGGCGCACGCAAATCCTGCAAATTGTTCGCAGCGAGGGCCGGGCCAGGGTCAATGATCTGGCCGGCCGTTTCAGCAGTTCGGCAGTCACCATTCGCAATGATCTGAACGAGTTGCACCAGCGCGGGCTGGTGCTGCGGTCGCACGGCGGGGCGGTGCTGCCGGAAAAGATCCTACGCGAATCTCCCGTCTACGAGCGGCTGAAATCCCACTCTGAAGAAAAGCGGCGTATCGGAGCCGCCGCGGCGGCGCTCATCCATGACGGAGAAACCATCATCCTCGATTCGGGCACGACGACGCTGGAGATCGCGCGCCAGATCAAGAACAAACAGGGACTGCAGGTCATCACCAACGGAGTCAACATCGCCGCTGAATTGCTGGATGCGCGCGGCATACAGACGTTCATGGTAGGAGGCACGATTCGCGGAGATTCGGCTTCGATTGTGGGACGCTCCGCGGAAGAAATGTTCGAGCAATTCTCCGCCGACAAATTGTTTTTGAGCGGCGCGGGGTGCGACCCGGACTTCGGCGTGAGCGGAGCGAATTTAGACGAAACGATGGTGAATCGCGCCATGTTGCGCATCGCGCGGGAAATCATTCTGGTGGCCGACGCAAGCAAGTTTTCCAAGCGCAGCATGGTGCGCATCGCCGCTTTCCCGGAAATCGACATCGTCATCAGCGACAGCGGGCTACGCCCGGAGATGCAGGAGAAGGTACGTGGATTCGGCTGCAACCTCCTGCTCGCATAGACCTGCCGGAGCCAGGTAAGAG
>JBARKD010000156.1:0-2944 GCA_049800615.1 Acidobacteriaceae bacterium
GCCAAAGCACCTGGCGCAGTTCTTCGCGGGTGACGATCTCGCCGGAGTGTTCGAGCAAATAGACCAGGATGCGGAAGGACTGATCGCGGAGCTTGGCGAGGGCTCCGCTTCGGCGCAACTCCTCGCGCCGCGTGTCCACTTCGAAGACACCGAAACGCCAGGTCCGATCTGTGTTGGCCGGCGTCGACAAGACTTCAACTCCTGTAGCCGCTGATGACGTGGAGTCTAGCACGCCTTCTATGCCGTGGAGGCAAAATCCCATGACGCACGGCCTTGGATAAATAGCTGTTCTTCAATAGCTTATGACGTCATCCCCAGATGATTGCGGAATTACCTCCAGTGCATGGCGGGAAACCCGGAGCAGGCGCAAAGTCCGAAACATACCAAGCGGCTGCCGCCCACCGGCGATCGCAAATCCAAAAGGAGAACCACCATGACATCTCGCATCGCAAACCTCTCGACTCTGATTCTCAGCCTTTCCCTGACCACAGGCCTGCTCTGCGCAGCTGCTACCGCGTCCGCCCAGTCCACCGCGTCTGTAACCATCCCTTTCGCGTTTTCGGCAGACAGCCATTATGTGCCTGCTGGGACATATAAGGTAGAGTTGCTGACGGATCGCTACCTTTCTCTACGCAACGTTGCCACGGATCAGACCCAGGTTCAGATGGTTCGCCCGGAAGCGGGTCAAGCCATCGAGACGCGCGGCCGACTGGTCTTCCAGCAGGACGGAACGCGGAAATACCTCGCCCAGGTCTGGATCGCTGGAACGAGCTTGCACAGCGAAATGGCTGTCCAACACAAGAGCCAGTCGGAATCGGCAAAGAGCAAGGCAACGCCGGCATCCACGATTGAATTGGCCGTGAAATAAGGGGAAAACTGGTCGCACTGCCGGTCACACTGAGTTGAGGCCGGCAGTTTGCGACTCAATGGTAGATCACTTGAACCCATTCCGGTCGAATCACCGGCTACTCGTCGAGCTGCCGCTTCGCTGCGTTGGATTTTCTCGCCGCGCCATCCTCCATTGGTCTGTTCAATTTCGTGTTCGATCGGGGTTGCTTTCACGTGTTCGATGAGGCAGGCGAGAGACAGCAGTTTGCGGCGCGAGTCGCTGCCGCACTGGCTCCGGGCGGCTTGTGGCTGAGCGTAATCGGCAGCACCGAAGGGTCGCCGCGTGAGGTCGGTCCACCGCGCCGCTCGGCACGCGAGGTCATCGCCGCGATCGAACCTGCACTGGAGATCGTCGAGTTGCGATCAGCTGAGTTCCGCGAACACAGCGTGAAGGCGTGGTTTTGCCTGTCGCGCCAGCGCACGGCGCCCACACAACCCTCCACCGTGCACGGTTGATGTTAGGCGTGAGCGCCGGACCGACGCGCGTGCAACGCGTGATCGGGGCAGAGTCACCCGCGATTCGGAAATGACTATGCTTTGATTATTAATCTCGCTGGTATTAACTAAGGCATAATTTCCCAATAGCCCACAAGAACGAAGCCGCAGGCGCCGCGCGCTGAATTGTGCCATACTGGGGCCGTATGGGCCGGACAAGCTCGCTAACTCGGCTTTGCGGAGTAAAGTTCCAACTTATTTATTATCAGCAAGCTCTGATTGAAAATCCATAAGGCTCACCGCATCCGCGGCAAACGCCTGCTTTTTCCTTCTTGTGTCCAAATCGAAAGCGCCTCGCGACCAAGATCGTGCACAGCGAAGCTTTCGGTGTGAGGCGCTTCCGATCTTGGCTAGCTACCACTCGCCCGGAACTCATGAAAACTTTAGACGACAAGCGTGATGGGGCGCGTGATCGCAGGTCAAGTGAGGTGAGAGTGCCTTGTTATAGTGTTGGCGTGCTTAACCGATGGCTTCCAATCGCCGCTCTCTTCTCCTCTATTCTCTTTTTCCCGGCGCTCACTCAATCTCAAGACATGGCAAAGTCTCCTGCTCCGCCCGTCGATGTGAAGCCGTTCCCGCTTCTGCCGCCGGAAGGCTTTGACGACGGCCACGGATATGTCGTTCCCGGCGCGGATTGGGCACATGCCACGCCCGAGTCTGAAGGATTCTCTGCAGCGCGCCTCGAAGCATTGCGCTCGTTCTTGAAAACACATCAGACCGACGCCATGATGATCGTTTCCCGCGGCCATGTTGTCTTTGAATACGGTGATCTCTCGCTCGTCAGCAAAGTAGCATCCGTTCGAAAGAGCGTGTTGGATCTTCTTTTCGCCGTTGAAGCTCACAAGGGGCTCAATTTCGATCAGGACATGAATCAGACCGTCGTGCAACTCGGTTTGCAAGACAAGGTCCCGTTTCTTGAAATCGAGGAGCACGCAACGCTCGAGCAACTCATGATGTCGCGTTCCGGCATTTACATCCCGACCGGAAATGGCGACCAAGAAAAGATCTTGCCCAAACGCGGCTCGGCATATCCGGGCACACGCTTCTTCTACAACAACTGGGACTTCGACGCTGCGGGTATTGCCTTTGAGAAGCTCACCCACAAAGACATCTTCGACGCGCTCCGCGATGACCTCGCAATTCCCCTGCGGTTCCAGGATTTCGACCGCGCACGGCAGAAGAAAAACTACGGAACCACAACGAACCAGTTCGAGTATGCAACCTATCTTTCCACGCGTGATATGGCTCGTCTTGGATTATTAGCACTCCGCAACGGAGCGTGGGGCAACACGGTCTGGGGCGATCCGGGCTTGATCGAGTTCAGCACCTATCCCACCACACACTTCAATGAGATTGGCGATTGGTATTGGTCGCCAGGCTGGACCGGCCGCTGGGGCTATGGCATCCTCTGGTGGGCGTGGGACGCGCCAAAGTATCCCGGTGACATCATGACTGGCCCATACCAGGGCGCCTTTTCCGCAATCGGAGCCAATGGCCAGTACATCACGGTCTTCCCGCTGAATGACATCGTTGTGGCCCATAAGGTGAACATCGACATCGA
>JBARKD010000157.1:0-4988 GCA_049800615.1 Acidobacteriaceae bacterium
GCTGTTGCTGAGATTGTTGTGCGGCCAGGCTTTGCTGGCCCGATTGCATGTCCGCAAGCTGCTTGCTGACACTGGCCAGCCGCGCCTTGAGTTCGTCGAGCGTATCGTTCAGCGCCTGGATCTGCCCTGAAAGCTGGTCGACGTGCGAGGCCGAGTCGCCCTGCTGTTTTTGCAGCGTATTCTGCAGACCAGTAAGCGCGGCGGCAACTTTATTCACCGCGTCCGTATCCTGCTCGACCAGATTCCTCATCACGCCCATGCGTTCGTCAAAGCTGCGCTGCATGGCCGTCATCTGCTCCTGCAATTGCTGCACCTGCGTCTGCAATTGCACCATCTCCTTGCTGACGCCCCAGGCCGGCGTGACAGCCAGGCAGAGCGCGGAGACGAGAACCAAAAGAATAAACGATCGTTTTATTGTCATAAGCAAGCGTTGCCCCGATCCTATTTTAGACGGGTGGCCGGCATTGTGGGTTGTGAAGATTGGTGACCCAGGCCAGAGAAGTCAGGGGCGAATTTCTCCGCCCCTGGCAAAATCACACCGATTACCTCTGATATACGAAGTGGCCACGGCGATTCTGCTGCCAGCAAGCTTCGTTGTCCTCCATGCAGAACGGCTTTTCCTTGCCGAAACTGATGGTCTTGATTCGATTGGTGTTCACCCCCGCCGCGACCAGAGCGCTCTTCGTCGACGACGCACGTTGATCGCCCAAGGCCAGGTTGTATTCCGTCGAACCGCGGTCATCGCAATGCCCCTCAACCGTGAAGTTAATATTGGAGTGCTGGTTGAGGAACTGCGCGTCGGTCTGGATCGATGCCTGCTGATCGCCGCGGATGTCAGACTTATCATAGTCAAAGTAAACGTCCTTGACCGTCTGGCCAAATAGATCTTCTTCCGAAGGCGAAGCCGATGGAGGAGCTTCAGCCATGGGCCCAGGCGTGACCGTGAGGCGCGTAGTCGCATCCTGGGTTCCTCCCGAGCCTTTGGCCACCAGGTGGTAGGTGGTGGAATCGCCGGGGCTCACCTGCTGCGATCCGCTGGCCTGGACCGCGCCGATGCCGTCGATCGAAACATCCGTCGCGTTCGAAGTCTGCCAACTGAGGGTCGACGACTGCCCTTTTTGAACCGTGTCCGGGCTCACGGAGATGGAGGCGGTGGGCGTTGGTGGAGGCGGCGGTGGAGGCGGCGGAGGCGGGGCTGCTTTCTTCTTGCAAGCGCCCAGCATCAAAATCGCGCACAATGCGATCACGGTGGCGAGCGTTTTCACGGTTTGTTGCGTCATGTTGATCTTTTTCACGTTAGTCCTCTTCACGATGATTCTCTTCACGATGGAATCCTCCTGCGAACCCGATGCTCTCTTGAGTTCAGACGAAGTTTGATTACTCTTTACTTCCAACTCCAGTTCGGTTGCGTGTTACGTCCCGTAAAAGTCAACTGATGGAGCTTAGTACCGTCGGCCAGCATCATCCAGATTTCCTCTTTTCCAGAACGGCTGGATTGAAAGACAATGTGCCGCCCGTCTGGCGCCCACGTCGGGAAATCGTTGCGTCCGCCGTCATGCGTGAGCTGAACCCACTGTTTGCTGGCGATATCCATCAAGTAAATGTCGGAGGAACCAGGTTCGCCGGGACCATACTTGCGAATCCAGGCCAGAGTCAGAAACTGGCCGTTGGGCGACCAGTTGGGAGAAACCGCGTAACCCTGGTCCGTCATGCGTTGCTGGTTGGTGCCGTCGGCCTCCATGGTATAAACCTGCGGCAGTCCTGTGCTGCCGCTCACGAAAGCAATTTGCGCTCCGGTCTTGCGATTCCACGCTGGAGAAACGTCGGGCCCCCTGCCAGTGGTCATCGCATGAAGATTGCCCCCCGAAGCGTCGCAAACATAAATTTCTGAATGCCCGCCGCGCGAAGAGGAAAATGCCAGGCGGGTTCCATCAGGAGACCATGATGGCGAAAAGTTGCCGCCCCCGAAATGCGGAAAGCTGACCAGACGGTTGAGATCAGTCGAGAACATCAGAATATCCCAGCCCGACTTGGTCACGGAACTGAATGCCAGGCGGGAACCATCGGGCGAGATGCGCGGCGAAAGCGCAATCGAACCCTGATGTGTAACCTGTCGCTGATTGCTCCCGTCGTAGTCCATCACCCAGATTTCTTTGTGGCCGGAGCGATCACTGACAAAATAAATATTGCTCTCGGCGATGCCCGCAATGCCTCCGCCCAGCCGGAAGATAATCTCATCGGCAAACTTGTGGGCGATGACTCGCGCCGCCTGGTCGGTTGCGTTATCGGCATATTGTTTGCCGAGAACCAGCGGCGAGGCCGTGTTCTTGACATCATAAAGCCATCCCTGCACGGTCAGTTTGCCGGCAGCCACTCCAAGATTGCCGAATGCCAGCATGGCGGCGTTCGGTGGCGGAGCGTTCCACATTGGGAATGTGACTTCGGTGGGCTGCCCAGGTACCTGTAACGGATAAAAGCTCTTCGAAATGAGCTCGACGACGCCGGAATTATCCAGATCGTTCCAAAAGGTAGTGTTGAAGGTCTGAAGCAGTGCGGTGTTCTGGGGATCAGCCATGGAGGCCTTGAAGTCAGGAACCGCAAGCCGGACCTTTTCGACCCCCAGGCCCGAACCGGTCCGCACCCAGTCCTGGGCCAACGAGCTCGAGGCTAATGCCCAGCAAATTAGAAGTAGCAAACTCAAGGTGCGCAGAGTTTGCTCCCCGGTCGCGGCAGGCAGCGCAACTGATCTATTTTCATCGTCCATCGGTCTGAAGCCGGCATCCGGAGCAGGACAAAAGCATACTGCGAACGACAATATCGTATTCCGATATGTTCTCATTGGCAAGTTAAAGTCGATCATAATCGCGTTCCGGAATCGAAAGAATAATTAGGCAGATGCGCGTGCTTCTCTTTATCTGTGAATCGACATTTCCTGTCATTACTTTATTTACAAATGCCTTCATTACGCCGGTAAATACCAAAGTTTATTTCTTGCTGTAGTCGAACCAATATTCCACCGAGATTTTGCTGCCGCTATAGTCCGGGGGCAGCGGTCCGAAAGTGTCGATCCTCTCCAGGGCGCGCGTCGCTGAAACGTCCAGTGACGGAACTCCGCTGGACTGCTCTACGCGCACATTAAAAGGATGCCCATCCCGCGCCACATCGAACGTGATGTAAACCCGCTGCGCACTGCTGATTCGAGGATCAACCTCATACTTCAGCCAATTTTCGGATACTTTTCGCTGAATGATCTGCACGTACCAGCCAAACCTCGTGCCAAAGTCTCCCCCGCCGCCGGTGACGCCGAAGCCGCCCTTCGCTCCTCCGGCGGCAAAACTTCCATAAGGTCCGCTGACCGGCCCGCCCTCGCCGAACGCAACCTGGTTTGATTCCTGCTCGGGCGCGGGCTTCGGCTTCTCTTTGGTTGGAGTCGGTGTCTTCTTCGGCTTGATCTTCGAATTTTTGCCCTGAATCTCAATCGCGTCCGGCTCTTTCTCTTGCTCTTGAGGCTTTGGTTCCGACTTGGTTACGCCCTTCGATTCGTTGGCCAGGACGTTCTGCGTTTGTGCAGCCGTTGCAGGCAAAGGTACCGAACTCACTAACGAGACCCCAATCGCCGAGCCTCCGCCCCCCGAACCCCACCCCTGCCCGCGCGGTCCCGTAAACACAGCCGTGTAAAGCAGGATGAGCGCGGTGACCGCGATATGAAAGCCCGCAGACCACCCCAGCGACCGCCCCCAGTTATCGTGCTCGAAAAATATCTCAGCGTTTCGTGCCATTTTCTTCCATTGGCTGGGTGACGATGCTGATATTGGTGATGCCCGATTGCTTTACCGCGTCCATCACGGTGGCAAAGGCGCCAAACGGCACGTTCTCATCGGCGCGGATAAAAATGAACTGGTTCCTGGGATCGCGAATTTTCTGCCGCAGCTTGACCGCGATTTCGTTGATGTTTACCGCATCGTTGCCCAGAAACACGCGCTGATCCTTATTGATGGTTATGACCGTGCGCTCTTCGGTAATCTCTTTCACGGTCCGCGTTTTCGGGACGTTGACTTCGATCCCCGACTGCAAAATCGGAGCCGTCACCATGAAAATAATGAGCAGCACCAGCACCACGTCCACCAGTGGAGTGATGTTGATATCGGCAAGGGCGGTTTGCGTGCGGCCGTTGGAAGAGGTGAAAGCCATCAGCGCCTCACTTCGGCCACGGGTTGCATGCTCTCGATGGCATTCAGCACTTCAAGCGAGAAATCGTCGCCGCGCGCGGCAAACACCCGAATCGAATTGCCAATAAGGTTGTAAGCGATCACCGCCGGAATGGCGGCCGCGAGCCCAGCAGCCGTAGTGATCAGCGCTTCGGAAATGCCCGGAGCCACTGCGCGCAGCGTCGCGCCTCCCGCCGTGCCCAATCCATGAAAGGCGTCAATAATGCCCCACACCGTGCCGAAAAGCCCGATGAAAGGCGTTACCGCGGCCGTGATCGCAAGCCACGGCACATTGCGCTCGAGCCGGGTGATCTCTTCCGAAGCCCCAATTTGCATGCCGCGCTGCACCGCGACCAAACTTCGCAGCGCCGCGCCCGGCGAGCTAAGTTGCCGTTTATATTCCGAAAATCCACCTTCAAACACGCCCACCAGCGGGCTGGGACGGAACTGATCCGCAACCGTCGCCAAATCCTGCAACCGCTGCGCCTTCCGGAAAGCCCGCAGAAACCGTCCGCTCTGCACGCGTGCCTTGCGCAGCAAGTTCCACTTGGTGAGGATAATCCCCCACGAGATCAGGCTGAACGCCAGCAGCGTGACCAGCACAAATTTAGCCACCGGCCCGGTGCTGGAGACAAGATCGAGAATTTCGCCGCCTACAAATAAAGCAAGCAAAGAGGGAAGTTGCATTGAAGTTTTTTGTTTTCCTTTTCCGGGTTATAGATGATGAAGGCCGCGGATTTTGTCATCAGCATCCTAACCATAACCATTAAGAAGTTCTGA
>JBARKD010000158.1:0-3539 GCA_049800615.1 Acidobacteriaceae bacterium
GTCAAGCGCGTACCGTGCAGCCAGGTTGGAGTGTGCGGCGATAAAAGCAGGATCGATTACCAAGCCCAGGGCTTGCGCCTTGCCCGCCATCCAGCCGAGCGTGATATCCGAAAGCAGCGTATTGTTGTCGTCCGCGAATGATGAATACCCTCCGCCAACATCGCAGTGGACACCGCAAAACCAGACCTGCTCAACGGTCTGCGAAGGCGCAAACGGGCCGTCCCACAGAGTGGGAGGAAACTGCGCACGCTGCTCGTCAATGGCCAGCGCCTGATAAGCATTCAGCACATCGGGATGGAGAGACGTATCGAGAAACCCGTACTGTATTGCGTCTATGCCTCCCCACGCGGCGGGAATGCCGAGTGCGCCGACAGTATCCCACACGCCTACCATCCTGATCCTGGCGTCCTCCATCGCGTAGTCTTGCAAGGCATTGAGCAGCATCGCCCGGTTAACCTGGTCCCGATACGCCTGGAAAGCGGTGTCGACGCACTCCTGGTCGACGTTCCTGGTAGGCAATCCACAAATCGCGATCATTCCGGCCAAACTTCGCGCTGTGTAGGCGCCTCGACTAAATCCAAAAAGGAAGATTTCGTCGCCCGGGTCGTATAGGTGCGCGATCTGTGTGTAGCCTGCCTTCACCTTACTAATAAGGCCGGCCGCGAGCGCCCCACCCAAGAGTACGTCAAGGGGATTACCGCCCGTGCCCACTCCCGAATCGTAGGTGCAGTTCTGCTGGCCCGGTATTTGTAGGGTCGCAGTGGAAAGTTGAAAAACGTTGGTGTTGTTTGCCGGGTCGTTCCAGGTGCCGTCACAAAAATAAGCAATTCGCACGGTTATCTCCGACTACAGTTTTTCACTGAACATCGGGCACGGTGTACAAATTTACGCCCATCAGCGTGGAACAGACCTGGAGGATGAAAGAACCTTCATTTTTCGCCTGCAAGGGGCGCCGGGGGCATGATAATAAGCAGAGGATTTCGAGCTGTCCCCGCTGTGTAGAAGGAGCTTTGATGGCACGTCCCTTGTGGTCAGGAACCATCCAGATTTCCCTGGTCGGCTTTGCGGTCGAAATTTATCCCGCAACCAGTACCACCCGCCCCATCTCTTTCCACGAGATTGACCGCAATACGCTGACCCGCGTGCGGCGGGCAAACGTCTCAGAAGGCCCGGCTGCGGACGAGGAGACGGAAGAAACGGCGCCTCCGGCCTCCGCCAAGAGCACCTCGCTGCATCTTGCTCCTCCGATCCGGGAGAGCGAGGCGCCGGCTCAGCACACGGTTGAACGTGCGGATATCGTAAAAGGCTACGAATACGAGAAGGGTAAATACGCCATCGTCGAGCCCGACGAACTAAAGAACCTGCGGCTTGCCGGCAAGAAAACCATCGAGATTACGCAATTTTCCGGCGCAGCCGAAATTGATCCCTCCCTGTTCGAGAAGCCCTACTTCGTCATGCCCAAGGCGGGCCCGCAGGCGGTCGCCTTTTCTGTCGTGCGGCAGAGCATGGTGGAAAGTGGAATGGTCGGAGTGGGTGAGATCGTCTTCAGCGGCCGGCAGCATCTGATGACGCTCGCTCCCCCGCAAGATCCGAAGCAGCCGGGTATGGTGCTCTACACTTTGCGCTTTGCTTCCGAAATGCGTGAGGCCAAGGATTACTCCACGGGCGTAGAGCCGGTGAAAGCAGACGCTGCCCAGCTTGCTTTAGCCAAGCAACTGATCGCGGCCTATACTCAGCCATTCGACCTGAACAAATTCAAGGATCATTACGAAGAAGCGCTCCGCGAGCTGGTCGAGGCCAAGATCCGCAACCTGCCTGCCCCAGCCCCCGAAGTGGAAAAGAAGCCGGCGCAAGTGGTCGATCTAATGGAGGCCCTGCGCAAGAGCCTGGCGCAGGCCCCCGCAACAGCCGAGCAGCCTGGAGACGAAGCGTCCAAGAGGAGCACACGCAGCAAAGCGGCGGCAGGCTCCAAACGGAAAAAGTCCGCTTAGCTGTTGCGCATCGTTATTTGGATTCAGGCACGGGCGCAACCACCTGGCTACAGTGACCGGCCAGGTCGCACGCGCGTACTCCGAAAAAGACGTTGTCTTTAGAAACTGGAAGGGTCGCCGTGTTCTGATCGGCGGAAGCACCATACTTTCGCGCATTGGCTGCGAACTGCCAGTCGTTGGCCGTCGTCTCACGCCACACGATCTGGTATTGCACCGCGCCGCTTGCCGCCGAGGGAGGATCCCATTTGAGCGTCGTGTTGTTGTCGAGATCGGTGGTCACCACGCGCACATTTCCCGGGGCACCGGGCGAGAAAGCAAGGGTCGCCAGCGTGGCCAGGTTCAAACGCGCGACTTGCGCGATGTAAGTGAAGTCGTCGAACTTCAACAGGTCACCATATTCCACGCCGCTTTCTACCCTGACCCGTTGGTGCTGGTGATGGTAGTTTTCGCGCCACTCGGTGAAACGTACCGCGGGAAACCCTTCGGCACTGAAGGAACTGTGATCTCCGCCACGTAGAAAGCGATCAAGCCGAAGTTCCATGACGGGTGTGAACGGCTTCGCCGGCGGCCGAAAGTAGGTACGTCCCACGGCAAGTACTTCACGCGCCAGTTGTCGTGAGGATGTGTCGTTGTCCATCCCCAATTGAAGCATTTGCTGGATCCGGTCGAGCGGAGCCGACGGAAGAATTCCTTCCGAGAACACCCGGACCACGGATTTATTCTGCAGCGAATCTCCGGGCGTCGTATCCCCGCCCACGATGTCGTTGTTCAACACCCCTTCGAGCTGCCAGCCTCGCTCTTTGGCGAGTTTGGCGAGATGGCGGCTGCCATTCAGGCCCTGCTCTTCACCGGCTACGCAAACAAAAACCAGCGTCGCGGGAAATTTGAAGCGGCTTAAGATTCGCGCCGTTTCCAGGCTGACGGCAGTTCCGCTGGCATCATCATTGGCGCCAGGTGCGGGATTGTGGGTATTCATCGTGTCTGTTTCGCGGCTGTCGTAGTGGCCCGTCACAAGGTACATGCGTTTGGCCGCCACCGGGTCGCTGCCACGCAGAAGGGCGTATACATTGCGCATCGGTGTCGGTTTGACCACGCGGGCGCGGTACGCAGGCAAGCCAGCCCGCGGCTGTTCCACGAAAGAGTCTTCTCTGACTTCCAGGCATCCACCACACGCGCGGCTATAACCTTCAAGTTGCGCTTTCACCCAGTCTGCCGCAGCTAAGACGCCCGTGCCCGGCGGCAGATCCGTCTCAGTGCTGGAAATAGTGCTGCGATTCTTGAACCCCACCAGCGCTTCGATGTTGGCCTTAATTCTGTCTGCGGAAACCTCTTTGAGCGCGGCGGCAATGTGCTCATCGACGGGCGAAACCGTAATGGGATGACCGGCCACTTCGTAGTCCGGCCGCGAGGCGGCATCGGCAAAGTGCGCACCCGCGGCCGCAAGGACAAAAACCAGGCTCGAGATAGATTGCAAGCGATTCATCGGCTCTCCTATTTCCAATTAACCGTGCTTTGCCCGGAATGATCGAATTCCACATACTGCCCGTC
>JBARKD010000159.1:0-5578 GCA_049800615.1 Acidobacteriaceae bacterium
GAGAACGAGGTCGTCTTGTAGCGCTCAATGGTGCGCACCTCGATCGCGTCGTCAGGCCACTTGGCGGCCAGTCGGACGACGAAGTGAGCGAGGCGGTCCCCCACGCCGTGAAATGTGGGCTCGTCGGTGGCAATCTCATAGCCTTGCCATTGCTCGGAGCTGTCGCGTTTCTGAATTAGCTTGATCGGGTGCGTGGACGCCGTCCGGACCCACAGCGCCAGGGCAAAGCGGTCGCCGCGGTCAAAATCGCCGGTGTTGCCGAAGCTTACCTGGGTTTCTCCGCTGAAGTCCGCAGCCTTGCCGACCTTGCCCTCGTCGTACACCACATCGCCACGCACCGCCTTGCCGTCGTGGTGTTGGCCGGAGGCGTCAGCCAAACTGCCGTCCATCGGGTAGTACGCGATTAAGCCCTCTGTTGACGGCTCAGGGATCCCCGCCAGCGCGGTCTTTTGCCACTCGTTCCGCTGCGCCACGATATCTTTCTCGGGCAGGGAAGCGAGCGTGCTGTTGAGCCGGCCATTCAGCGCATCGAGCTGCTGCTCCTGCGCCGCGGTGGGTAGCGGCAGCACCGGATCCGCATTGCCCAGGTAGCCGTCCAGGCCTCTTTCCGGAACGTTGTTGAAGTAGGCGACGAACTGGTAAAAGTCCTTTTGCCGGATGGGATCGAACTTGTGGTCGTGGCAGCGTGCGCAGCCCATGGTAAGGCCCAGCCAAACTGTGGCCGTGGTGCTTGCGCGGTCAATGATGTACTCCGCGTGATATTCCTGGGGTACAGCGCCGCCTTCGAAATTGATCATGTTATTGCGGTTGAAGCCGCTGGCGATCTTGTCATCCACGGTGGCGTTGGGCAGCAGATCGCCCGCCAGTTGCTTGACGGTGAACTGGTCATACCGCATGTTCTGGTTGTAGGCCTTGATCACCCAATCCCGCCAGGGCCACATCGCGCGCAGGCTGTCGATGTGGTAGCCGTGGGTGTCAGAGTAGCGGGCCAGGTCGAGCCACTCCATGGCCATACGCTCGCCGTAGTGCGGCGAGGCCAGCAGCTGGTCCACGCGCTTCTCGTAGGCGTCCGGCGATTTGTCCGCCACAAACGAATCCACCTCGGCGGGGGTGGGTGGCAGCCCTGTCAAGTCGAAGCTAACCCGGCGCAACAGCGTAGCTCTGTCGGCCTCCTCGCTTGGCTTCAACCCTTCGGCGTCGAGCCGCGCCAAAACGAAACTGTCGATTGGGTTGCGCACCCACGGCTTGTCCTTGACTTCGGGCACGGCCGGACGTTTGGGGGCCACGAACGACCACTGCGTCTCCCATTTGGCGCCCTGGTCGATCCACTGCTTGATGACCTCGACCTGCTTCTCCGTCAGTGTCTTGCCGGAGTAAGCCGGCGGCATGCGGAACCCCACGTCCTTGGCGCTGATCTTCTGGTAGAGCTTGCTTTGCCCGGAGTTGCCGGGGACGATGATTTTGTAGCCGCCGCGGTCGACGAACAGGCCCTCTGTCTCGTCGAGGCGCATCTTGGCCATGCGCATCTTTTCGTCCGGGCCATGGCACTTGAAGCAGTTGTCCGAGAGGATGGGACGGACCTCGCGGTTGAAGTCCACAGGTTTGGTGGGCGCCCCGGCTGCGGGCGCGGTTTGGGTCTCGCCGAGGGTCCAGGCTAGCGAGGCAGAGGCGAGCAGAACGAATAGCAACCGCGTCTTCAAGTTTTCATGCCTCCTGGCGGGAAGCGCTGGGGAACGGTGGAATTGTCTCCAAGTACGACCGTAAACGCCAGTATCCGTTGGATGACAACAGCAGACTCTACCAAGGGGTACTCTGGCAAGCTGGAAGTGAAGGGGCCCCTTTTTCGGGACGAACGGAATTTCCCGTTCTCTTCACCAATACCTTGTAACAAAACTGGCGGTTGCTCCTAAGAGCGATCCTCAGCCGTGAATAAAGGGGTGCAGGTCCCCGAGCGTCGTAGCTTTGGCCGATATGTGCCCCCATTTTCCCGCCGTAATCGTGTCTCACGTTTGAGGGGGGCGCTACAGGTCCTCAATGAGCCCTATCAGAGGGGATGTGCATTGGCCTGAAATCGGCATTCGAGAACCGCTTCAGTCCCTTCCCTTGACAACTGGTAGTCGAATATCTACCATCGCTTCTCATCGATGGTCGAATGTCTTCCATGACAAAGAAGCTACAACAACGGGCGAGTCTGCTGCAGGGCACGCTTGACATGCTCATACTGCGAACCCTTTTCTATGGGCCAGCTCACGGTCACCAGATCGGCAAGCATATTCAAGGAACGACCAACGATTTTCTTCAGGTGCAGCACGGCTCGCTTTATCCGGCACTGCATCGGCTGGAGCAAAGAGAGTGGGTAACCTCGAAATGGGAGAGGGCGCCCGACCGAAATCGGGAATTCAAGTATTACCGCCTGACGGAAAAAGGCCGAAAACAGCTCGTTGTCGAGGAATCGCAGTGGAATCAGATGGCCGAAGCTGTGGCGCGCGTGATGTGGCCCGCCGCCGCGGAGAACTGAGATGAAGTGGTGGCGGGTCAAGAAGAGAGATGCCGACCTGGAGCGGGAGCTGCGTTCGGACCTGGAATTGGAAGAAGAGGAACAGCGAGAAGGCGGACTGTCAGGAGAAGAGGCGCGGTTTGCCGCTCTGCGCGCCTTTGGAAATCCCACGCTGATTCGCGAGCAAACTCACGCAGTCTGGTCGTGGAACTGGTTTGAATCTCTCGCCCGCGATTTGCGCTTCAGCCTGCGTGCGCTTGGCCGCACCCCCGGTTTTACCGCCATCGCGATTCTGGTGATGGCGCTGGGCATTGGCGCCAACGTGGCGCTGTTCACGGTGGTGCGCGGCGTTTTGCTGAAGCCATTGCCGTTCGATGATCCGGATCGCCTGGTGATGCTCTATGAGGCAGATCCCCATGATGACGACACGGCCGGTTCCATTGTGGTCTCCGGCGGCATGTACGCCGAGTGGAAGAAGCAGAACAACAGCTACAGCAGTCTCGGCCTCGCGCGCGGTATCCGGGTTGGGCTTTCAGCATCGGGCGGGCAATTGCCTGAGAAGCTGAATAGCGCGCTGTTTTCATGGGACCTGCTGCGCACGCTGGGCGTGCAGCCTGCGCTGGGCCGCGATTTTACGCAGGCCGATGATAGCCCCGCGGCCAATGGCACGGTGTTGCTGAGCTGGGGTCTGTGGAAGCGCCGCTTCGGAGGCGATCCTGCCATCCTGAATCAGACGATCATTCTGGATGCCAAAGCGTTTACTGTCATCGGCGTTATGCCCGCGTGGTTCGATTTTCCCGACCCGTCGACGCAGCTGTGGACACCGGTTTACCACGACGCGCCCGAAGAAACGATGAGATCGTACAGCGATCACATGTTTAGCGTTGTGGGGCGGCTGAAGCCGGGGGGCAGCGCCACGCAAGGCGTGGCCGACCTGAGCATCATCTCGCAGCGCATCCACAATGCGCACCTCAACGTGCCTTTCGTATTTCGAAGCGCCAGGAGTCGTCCGCTGCTGGAGCACATGACCGGCGAAATGAAGAAGCCGCTCTATATGCTGCTGGGGGCGACCTGCTGCCTGTTGCTGATCGCCTGTCTCAATGTGGCCAATCTGCTGGTGGCGCGCGCGGTGGCACGGCGCAAAGAGCTGGCTATCCGCACCGCACTGGGCGGGGGCCGGCTGCGTCTGATGCGCGAGCGGCTGATGGAGTGCCTGCTGCTTTCAAGCATCGGCGGCGGGGTGGGACTTTTGTTCGCCGTCGGCGCGCTTCATTGGCTGACGCAAACTCGCCATGACATGAGCCGCGTCGAATCCATCCACATCGATGGAATGGTGGCGACTTTTACGGTCGGCGTTGTCGTGCTTTGTGCGCTGTTTTCCGGGTCGATCGCTGCATTCAGTGCCGGCGATAGGCATATTCTCGGCGCTCTGTATGAGGCATCGCGCTCGGTGAGCAGCGGCAGCGCGGGGGCCACGCTGCGCAAGGTGCTGCTTGCGCTCGAAGTTGGACTGACCGTGGCCCTGCTCATTGGCGCGGGGCTGCTGCTCAAGAGCTATGAGCGTTTGCGCTCGGCCGACATCGGCTGCATCACGCAGGACGTGATCACCATGCATCTGGGCCTGCCGGATGCCCGCTATGCGACGCCCGCCGCGCGCGCCAACTTCTACGACAGGCTCCTCGAGCGCGTGCGAGCTCTGCCCGGAGTAGACGCGGCAGGCTTTGTGACGGCTGCCCCTGGGCAGGGCTATGGGCCGGATTCGACCTTCAGCATCGTCGAACATCCGCCTATGCCGCAAGGCAGTGGTCTGTCTGCCTTGAGCCGCTGGGCCGATCCGAAATACTTCGGCGCGATGGGCATTCCGATTTTGCGCGGACGTACCTTTAACGGCGGGAAGCGACTGGATGCTGCCAACGAGGTCATCATCAGCCAATCCTTCGCCAGCCAGTACTTCCCCGGAGAAGATCCGCTGGACAAGCACCTCCACGCACGCGGCCAGGATGCCGTGATTGTGGGGATTGTGGGCGATACCCGATACGCTATCGGCGAAAGGCCGCGGCCGATGCAGTACTACCCGCTGGACGCGGGCATCGAGAACGTCGGCACACTGGTGATCCGCTCCAGCCACGACCTGGAGCAGTTCGCTCTTCCAGTACAGCGCATCGTCTCGGAGATGGACCCCGATCTGCCTGTCTCCGACGTGCTCACCATGAACCAGTTACTCGGCAAATCAACCCTGGACCAGGGCTTCAACGCGATTCTGCTCGTCGCTTTTGCCGCGTTGTCGCTGATCCTTGCCGCGGTGGGCCTGTTCGGCGTGATGTCGTACGTCGCGGCGCAACGGACGACCGAAATCGGCATCCGCATTGCGCTGGGCGCTAAACGCGAGCATGTGATGCGGAAGATGCTGCTGGACGGGATGCGGCCCGCGATCTTCGGCCTTGTCGTGGGACTCGCAGCAAGCATGGAAGTAAGCCGCCTGATGCGCGACTTGCTCTACGAGATGAAGCCGCTCGATCCAGCGGTTTTTGCCGTGGTTGCCGTAGCGCTGCTTGCGGTGGCCGCATTCGCATGCGTCGTTCCCGCGTGGCGTGCGTCGCGCCTCGATCCGATGCAAGCCTTGAGAAGCGAATAATGAGAAGCGAATGATGAGAAGCGAATGATCTGATAGTCTGGCGATCTACCAAAAGAACTCTCAATGTGCATCATCGCCATGGTGATGCGGGAGATGCGGGACAGGAGATAACCCCGCTTACAAGCGCCTATATATGCAAACAGACCGCTCGTTCTAAGTTGGGACAAATTGTCCCAATACGAGTCTCCTCCGTTACGGGTAATACTGAGGCGCAAAGGCAAATGAGCGTACAGTCTTTCAGAGGTGGCATCGGTAAGCAGAAAATATGCTTCGCGCTAAGTGAAAGCCGTGCTTGCCACAACGCACCGATCGCACCAGCAACAGTTGTGGTATCACACCTTCTCTCTCATGCAGTGGGCTTTCCATGCAAACGCTTAGCCGGCGGCGCTTTCTTCAAACGGCCGCATCCTGGGCAGGATCTTCCCTGATTTCCGGCTGCGGCTATT
>JBARKD010000160.1:0-2935 GCA_049800615.1 Acidobacteriaceae bacterium
TGAGCGCAGCGCCTCACATATCTGTCCACTGACAGGGCGCTTTATGGCGCGCAGTCGAAGGACCTCGGCGATGCTTGCTGACCGATGCCCTGCACAGCTTTCCGGCCACAAATTATGAACGCAAAATCGAAAAAGTCACAAGCTCCGAGCGTACCCGGATTTCCCGTTACTCCGCCAAACGTTCAGAAGCCATTTTGATTTATTGCATGAATCAATGGGACGGGAGGCTAGCGGGAGATGAAATTCGATTGGACCCAGGGACCACTGGCCGAGGGCCTTCGGCAATATAAGGCGGGCGAGTTCTTTGCTGCCCACGAGTCCTGGGAAAGCGTATGGATGGTGGCGCAAGAGCCGGAGAAGTTGTTTCTGCAAGGGCTGATCCAGGTCACCGCGGCCTTCCATCACTTGCAGCGCAGGAATCTCCTGGGAACTACTCGCCTGTTGCAACATGCTCTAAGGCGGCTCGAGCGTTATCCGGCGAGCTTCGGCGCCATCTCTGTTACGTTGCTCTGCGATGATATTCGCGCTTGGCTAACCGCCCTGGAAACAGGGACACCGCAGCCGGAATTTGGCAGCCCCCGCATACATGCCGGGTGAGTGGCCCACGCCGGAATTAGATCCGTTGGTTGAGAGAGGTTGGAATGCTGTTATCTGGCTTGCTCGTACCGCCAGGTAAGACTTTTGCTTAAGGTTGATCCGCTCTATACCTTCCTGAAGGTTAGACTTGGATTTTCCTTCGGAGGGAGAAGATGCGGCATTACTGGCTTGCAGGCTTCTTGATTGTGGCGAGTTTTCCCGGGGTCAACACGGCGAGGCCACAGAATATTACCGGGCTCGCAGCCCGCGGTGACACCGTCGCATTCGCAGTGCCGGGATACAGACCAGGGCGCAACGGGTCTCCTGCAGCGGGCGTAACCCTCCATGATTTTATGTTCGAAGGCCGGCCTTTTCCCGTGAGCAGGCTACACCTGCGGCAGTTGAGCGACGGCGTCTACGAGTTGACCGGCGCAGCGGATAAGGTAGGGAACTGGCGCTTCGCGCTCAGCGACTCGGCGGATGGCTACTACGGCCTGGGCGAGCGGTTCAACGAGCTCAACCACAGCCACCAGATCATCAGGAATGGCTCTCAGGACAATGGTTCCGCCAAGGGCTCGAGCACGTACAAACCAATCCCGTTCTATATGAGCACCACCGGATATGGCTTGTGGGTAGACACCGCGGCAGAGGCCATTTTCGATATGAACTCGGGCTCTCGAGAAGATGCGTATCTGACTGTGCCCGCGCAGAAGCTTCGCGTGGTGCTGATCCAGGGCCCGGAATTTCCTCGGATTCTGAACCGCTTTACGGCCCTCGCTGGGCGTTCGATGCTGCCGCCTTACTGGAGTTTTGCTCCCTGGATCGGCCGTGACTACCATCGCAACGATGCCGACGTCCGCGAGGACGTGGAGAAGACCCGGAGCCTCGGTCTGCCCGCAAGCGTAATCCTCATCGATTCGCCCTGGGCAACGGGATATAACAGTTACCGTTTCAATCCCAAACAGTTCAGCGATGCGCCGCGCATGGTGAACGATCTCCACGCCGCGGGGTTCAAGTTGGTGCTCTGGCATACGTCGTGGATCAACAACAAAACAAGCACACCGCATGAAGCGGGTTTCGCCGACAAGATCGACCTCAAGTCGTCGAACTACGACGAAGCCGCCACACACGGCTACTTCGTCAAGGACAAAAATGGTCTCCCGTACGAGGGTACGTGGTGGAATGGCCAGGGCTCGCTGATCGACTTTACTAATCCGGCCGCAAAAGCCTGGTGGCAAGGACAGGTTGGACTGGCCGTGAAGGCGGGAGCGGACGGTTTCAAAGATGACGATGCCGAAGGCAACTTTCTCGACGACGCGCGCTTTGCCGACGGCGCCGACCCGCGCCTGATGCGTAACCGGTACGCCGTCTTGTACAACCAGGCGATGGAGGAGGTTATCCAGAATCAGCTCCACGGCAATGGGATCCTGTTCATTCGCTCGGCGACCGTAGGCAATCAGAACCTGGCAATGCTCTGGGGCGGAGACAACGAGTCTGATTTCTCGCCGGAGAATGGCCTGCCAACCGTAGTCACCGCGGGCTTGAACGCCGGTATCAGTGGAATGGCATTGTGGACCGCGGACCTGGGCGGGTATTTGACCCCTAAGGGGCCCGCGGATTCGAGGCTGTTCATGCGCTGGACCGAGTACAGCGCCTTTTCGCCCACCATGGAGCTGTTGAGCACTTCCAACCGCGGCCCATGGGATTACGGCGAACAGGCACTCGAAAACTACCGCAAGTATTCGGTGCTGTACATGAGCCTTTTCCCTTATCGCTATGCCGCCGCGCAGGAAGCAGCGAAGACCGGGATGCCCATCATGCGCGCCCTGGTGCTCGAGTATCAAAACGACAAGCAAGCTCGCGAGGCGAAAGCTGAATACCTCTTCGGTCCA
The DNA here is from genome assembly GCA_049800615.1 of Acidobacteriaceae bacterium. Classification (GTDB taxonomy): domain Bacteria; phylum Acidobacteriota; class Terriglobia; order Terriglobales; family Acidobacteriaceae; genus PALSA-350. Next base: position 2,469 of record JBARKD010000160.1, read on the forward strand.
GACCTGCTGGTTGCGCCGGTCATCGATGAGAATCTTTCTCGAGCTGTTTATCTTCCTGCGGGAAAGTGGATCGATTACTGGTCGGGGAAAGAATTGGATGGCGGCAATGTGGTCATCGCCGATGCGCCACTCCACGTTCTGCCTTTGTATGCCCGTGCGGGCTCGATCATTCCCAAAATTCCAGAGGACGTGATGACGCTGGTGCCTCTGGCGGAAAGCCGCAATGCTGCTATCAAGGCCCTGGATGATCGACGGGTCTACGAGTTATGGCCCACGACGGGCGAGAGGGAACCTGCCACGCTCACTGATTTTGAAGGACGGCGTCTCAGCCGCACCGCAAACTCGGTCGCTATCTACGGCAAGGCTGCGAAGATCACCGTGCGATGGCGGTTCGCTCATGTTGCGTCAGCAACCCTCGGGGAGGCGCCGCTCGAGCTGCATCAGGATGCAGACGGCCAGTATGTGGA
>JBARKD010000161.1:0-1581 GCA_049800615.1 Acidobacteriaceae bacterium
CCCGCGATACCAGCCCCGCGACACCCTGCTCATTATAGCGATGCACCCAGTCACGCAGCGTCTGGCGCTCCATGCCAGACTGCTCCGCCGCCGCGGTGCGCGAACGTCCATCCAGGATCAAGGCCATCGCCAGCAGACGACGAACCTGAGCCGCGTCACGGCTCTTCGCGGCAAGCCCCCGGAGCTCCGCAGCCGTATGCTCCGTCCGTGTGATTGCGACTGCCTGGCCCATCCGGGCTTCCCTCCTGCGAATCGACGCAGGGCGAAGCGAATCCCGGTTTTGGGCCGGTGGGAATCCCTGAGAGTCAAACTCCCCGGCGGTTGGTATACCCCTCTGCCTACGGAGGTTGGGACTTCGGTGCGCCGATGAACCGGAAATGGTCCGTGATGAGCGACGTGAGTTGCTCACGGTAGCTGCCGATGTCGCGGAAGAAGCCGTCGATCGCCGCTTTGAACCCGGCGAAGGTCGGATAGTGCTCATTCCAGAGCTTGGTCTTCTTGAGCAGCCACCAGAGTCGCTCGATCAGGTTGAGATTGGGCGCATAGGGCGGCAGAAACACCAGTTGGATGCGGCAATCGTCACGCGCCAAATAGGCCTTTACCGCCGCCGAATGGTTGTAGCTCGCGTTGTCGAGTACGACCTTGATGGCCGACGCGGTTGGGTGGCGCGCTGCCAACGTCTCGAACAGCGCGATCATCGCCTCGCTGGTGATCTTCTCGGCTTGGAGATGCACCACCTCCCGGTCCGGCCAGCTGAGCGCCCCGTTGATGTTGACGTTGACCCGGCCGTGGTTGCTCTTCAACTCGCGCGTGACACCGCGCTTGATCCAGCCGAACGCCGGATGGGCCGTGTAGGCCGGGTGCATGCCGTCCACGAAATATAGCGGATGGTCGGCATTCGCCTGCGCCATCAGGGGCAGCAGCGTGTCTTTGGCAAACCGCTCCTGCACCGCAGCGTCCGCCTTCGCGGGCACGCATTTCGGCTTCTTATAGACGTAATCCAGCCGCTTCAGCAGCTTGGTCATGGCGTTCGGCGTGTAGTCCACCTCGAACGTCCGGTGGACGAAGTCGCACACCTCCTTCGCCGTCATGTAGAGATGGGCGTCCAACTCGGTCTCCAGCGCCTTGAGCTGCGCCTCGCTCAGCGCCGGGTCGCTGCCTTCGTAGTTCAACACTTCAAGCCCGGCCACGCCTCCGGTTCGATACAGCCGATGGTGTTCGCGCACCGTCTCGGCGTCGATGAACAGCACGTCCGCCACCCGCTCCGCCGCCCAGCCGTCGTCCAGCAGCAACAGCGCGTTCATCCGGCGGTGTACCGGGCTCGGGGTGTGGCGGCGCATCATCCGCAGCAGATGCGCCCGGTCCGCAGGGGTGAGAATCGACCCAGCCATGCGGGGCAGGGAATCAGACCCGATTCGCCTTGTCCAGTACTTCCGCCGGATTTCCTCGGATTCAGGGTATATTAGCTGCCCGTGCGCTAAAGGCGAACGAACCACGAGCCTTTACGGCGCCGCCCTCAACAAGCCTTCACCTGAGCACATCGAACCCTTCAACACGCCGCTCGCCCTGCTTCAGAATCGT
>JBARKD010000162.1:0-5051 GCA_049800615.1 Acidobacteriaceae bacterium
GAACGACCCTAGATCACGAGTCTTCGAGTGGCAAACCGTGACTGTCGCATTTTCCGCCAGTAGCAGGATCGCGGTTGGCTTGCCCACAATGTCGCTGCGGCCCACCACCACCGCGTTCTTTCCCCCAATCGGCACCTGGCTTCGTTTGAGGATCTCGATGATCCCGGCCGCCGTGCATGGGGCCAGTGCCGGCTGTCCTGTCTGCACTCGGCCCACATTCACCGGATGAAACCCATCCACATCCTTGTCCGGACTCACTGCCTCCAGCAACTGCTTAGCGTTCACCTGCGGCGGCAGCGGAAGCTGCACCAGAATACCGTCGATGTCCTCGCGGGCGTTCAGCCGCTCGATCAGCCGCAGCATCTCCTCCGTCGTTACCGTTTCCGGCGGCGTGATCAACTCGCTGAAAAGACCCAGCGCCTCGCACGTTCTTACCTTGCTGCGAACATATATTTCCGAAGCTGGAACATTTCCTACCAGCACCGCCGCCAGCCCTGGCCGCACCCCGTGCGCTACCAGTCGCTCCACTTCCACCTTCACCTCCGCCTTGATCTCGGCGGCGATTGCTGCCCCGTCCAAAACTCTACCCATGGGCTCATGGTAAATGGCGCATTTAAGATCCCGAGCATCGGCCGATGATCTAGACTCAGCTGATGGCGTCGATTCTTTCCCCTGCCTTGCTCGAGATACTGGTTTGCCCGCTTTGCCATCAAGCGCTCGTCACCGGTCCCGGACAGGCCTTTCACGCCTGGCTGCACTGCAGTGGTTGCGGCCGCTATTACCCGGTCGAAGATGGCATTCCAGTCATGATCGAAAGTCGCGCCACGATCGAACCTCCCTCTTCCGCAAACTCGTTGTGATCAAAACTCGCGCCACGATCGAACCCTCTTCTCTGCTAACCAGTTGGGATCAGAAAAGTCTATTAGCCTATGAACGTTGAAAAATGCGTGCCGGTTCCCTTCAGGCACCTCTTTTTTCAAAATGATGCGCTGCCCGGAAATGTTTTCCCGCGAATTTTGTCATCCTCGCCGGACGGATTAAGATTTCCGATACATCCAGCAGAGCTTCCTGGCATCAAATTCTGTGATCGGCTCGCAACAGGTATTGCCGTTGAGGGTCTCTATATACAGAAGGTGTAGAGAAACCGGGAAAGCAAGCAAGACGTAACACCATTTGGTTTCTGCCTAAAATTCGATGCACGCCTCCTTAGTCTTGTAGGGTTTTGTCGCAGGTTACGCGTAGCGATCGCCGGCAGTGTTGTAAATGTGCCTGGGCCCTATCGTAAGAAAAAGGTGAGAGAGGATGGAAATGTCTGCAAACGCCAAAATCGAAAAGTTCTCCGCTCGCGAGCTGCAGAACCTTCACAATGAACTGCATCAATCCGGCATCGATTCCTGGCAGGCTGCCGAGGTCCTTAGCGGCTTCCTGACCGGACGCGGATATGGAGTCAGCGCCGAACATGCCCGCCATGCCATCGTGCGCCTGGAAAGAATCAGCTGCAATCTCGATCGCATGCAAAAAGAACTGGAAAGTCTGGCCTTCGTTATGTAACCCATCAAAATTCTCGTTCCAACCGGCTGATTTGCCTGCCCAAATCAGCCGCATCCCATCGGCCCATCTCTCTCGATACCCCATCCCACCCCTTGTCCTGATTCCCTTGTCCCCGTTTCGCTATCGTGGTTTCCCCTACCCGGTTTCCCCTACCCTGGTTCAAATCCGTACAGTTCAGCAAAACATAAAGTCATGACAATCCCTGCCCTGAAAACCCCGAACGTTGTAACGTTGTATGGTTACAAACGGTGGATTACTTCTTGTAGTGTGAGGACCCCTGTGCTCGATTTGAATCGCAGAAACTTTCTTAAGGCGGCAGGGGCAGCCGCCACCTTCGAAACCCTTATCGGACAGAAAACCCATCTGCTCGCTCAGTCCCAGTCCGAGCCGCCTGCATCCGTAGCGGCAAACGACCACATCCAGATCGCGCTCATCGGAGCCGGTGGTCAAGGCCAGGGGGATACCCGCGTGGCTTTGCAGGTCCCCGGCGTGAAGCTCGTCGCTGTTTCCGATTGCTACGATGGCCGGCTGCAGCACAGCAAGGAGGTTTGGGGCGACGACATCTTTACCACCCGCGACTACCACCAGGTTTTAGAGCGAAAAGACATCGACGCCATCATCGTCGGCACCCCGGATCATTGGCACAAACAGGTCTCTGTCGATGCCATGAAGGCCGGCAAAGACGTTTACTGCGAGAAGCCGATGATTCATCTCTACAGCGATGGTCCGCAGATGATCGAAGCTGCCCGTGCCAATAATCGCATCCTCCAGGTCGGCAGCCAGCGGGTGAGTTCGGTCATCTACGCCAAGGCGAAGGAACTGCTCGCCTCTGGGGCGATCGGCCAGCTCAACATGGTCACTGCGCGCTGGGATCGCAATTCTTCCATCGGCGCCTGGAACTACACCGTTCCCCCTGACGCCTCGACCGAAACCTGCGACTGGCCGACGTTCCTCGGCACCGCTCCAAAGATTCCCTTCAACGGCGAGCACTTCTTCCAATGGCGTAAATGGAAGGCTTATGGCAGCGGAGTGGCCGGCGATCTATTTGTCCATCTTTTCAGCGGTACCCACTTTATTACCGGCGCTCACGGGCCCACTCGCGCAATGGCCACCGGCGGCCTGCGTTTCTGGAAAGACGGGCGCGATGTGCCCGACGTGATGCTCGGCCTCTTCGATTATCCTCAGGGATTCAACCTGAGCCTCCGTGTCAACTTCGTCGATGGCGGTGAAGAGAGCGAAGGCCTCATCTTCACCGGCTCGGAGGGCACCATGGAGATTGCCGGAAACACTGTCATTGTCAGCCGCGTGCCCCGTGAAAAGGAGCCGGGCCTCTTTATCGGCACCTTCACCAACGCCATGCAAAAGCAGATTCGCGAGGAGTACTCGCAGAAATATCCCCGCGTCCACCCCATGGGTGAACCGCAGGTTGGCTACGAAAAATTCGTCGCCGGCGAAGGTTACAGCGACAGTTACGATCACTTCAGGAACTTTTTTGCCTCGGTTCGTTCCCGTCAGCCTGTGGTGGAAGACGCCGTCTTCGGCTACCGCGCCGCCGGAGCAGCCCTCCTGAGCAACCTCAGCTACGAGCAGGGTTCTGTCGTTCACTGGGATCCCGAAGCCATGAAACTGGAAGATAAGTCCGCGAGCGCAAGAGGAGCTTAAATCCTGGAACTGGTCTCATAAATAGACAAATTTCGGAGAGGCCGCGCATGAGACCCGCCCTCGAAGCGGGGCTCAGGGTCCAACCAAAAGCCGCAGACCCATATATGAGACAAGTTCTAAGTTTGTCGCGACGGTTTACGGCCGACCTCAGTCGGTCCCTGGCGCTCGCTACCAGAAATAGCTGGCTTCCAGCTTCGGCTTTCCTGGCTCCCCGTCAATAATCTGCGTGCTGAGCACAACTTCCATGTTCTTCTTGCCGTCCGCCATGCGCTCCAGTTGTGCCAGGTCCCCCGGATCGGTGAGATATTCCGCGGCCACCGCGGTTCCCCCATGAGCCACGCCGGCAGCCACCACGGCCAGTTTCCCGGTTGTGCCGTCCGTAAACCGCGCGACAATCGCGAAATCACGATAGTTGTTCGTGCTCATCTGCTGCGGCCGATTCACTACCCATCCCGGCTGCCCGGCCTTCGTGCTATCGACGATAGAAAACTCCGTCATCTCCGGATTGTTCGCGAAGTGATACCGCAAGGGGGCTGTCAGGCGAAGCGTCCAGGCATTATTGAAGGCCCCGATAAACACCGTAGGTCCATTCCTCAGGTCGGCAAGGTCCGTTCCACTCTCCCCCTTCACCACATACTTCTTTCCATTCGACTGAAATAGGCCCGCTACCCGAACGATCGGGTTCAGGTCGTCGAAGATAATCGCCGTCCGATTGTCCTGCAATTGGGTTTGCCGGGAGGGGTCTGCGGCATCACGCAAGGTGATGGTGGAGTAGTGACTCTGATCGGCCACGCAAAACAGCACGGGATCGCCGGACCGTACCGGCGGTCCCCAAAAAAACTCAAACGGAGAGCGCTGATGCGAGCGCCACAGAAACACGCCCGCCGCGCACAAGACGACTACCGCGACAATTATGCCAATCGGCTGCCAAAACCATCGACGCCATCGGGGCGGTTTGACCTCGACCTCCACCTTTTCGCGCCCCAGGAGCAGAGTCTGGTCCGGGAGGATCGCAGTGCCACTGAGCCCATTTTCGGGCGCAGCCGGCGGCCAATGAAATTGGGGAATATAGGATCCGGCGGGCAGCGAAACCCGCAGTTCCTTCTCATGCCCGGGCTCTTGGTAGTACTGCGCAATCCGCTTCCGAATCTCGGTTGCTGTAACCCGCACAATCGGGTCGGAGGCCGTGTCGTAGTCGGCCTCCCGGCCAAAAATTTCCATGCCCAGGGTGCGCTCCTTGAGCATATCCGTCTGTCCCAGCAAGGTCCGGCCGACAATAAACCGCAAAAAAGACGGAAAGCGCCGGCTGTGCTTGAAATGGGAGTTATTCAGCAGACGTTCCAATTGCTCCTGGATGGCCTTGCGCTCCTCATCCGTCAGGGATGCGGTAGTCCCAGGGGAATCAATTGACATGGACGACTCTCGGCACGGGATCGAATTATACGCTTCCACCGCCCTGGGCACAGCCCGGGCACAGTTCCGTAACCCTTGTGAAATCAATTGATTTCGAGATTCTCTTAACAGGATAAGACCTCCGTAACGGCCAGGACCTTTCACCCGAAAGATCTCAGCCGCGATAAGGGCTGCCGGCGAAGCGTTCCGCTTCTTAAGCACCGCAAAAAGCGGAGGAATGCTCGAATTGAATTGTCATCCTGGGAGCCTGTGAATTTTTTGGTGGGGCCAAAAAGCCTATTTCGATGCTGCGTGGTTCAAGCAAATCAGCCCCGAAGGGGGCGGCTGAGAGTAGCCCAGGACGAAAGTCCTGGGAAAAATTTAGGAACATGATGCAGTCCCGTAAGGGACGGCTGAAAATTACCCAGGATGCAATCCTGGGCACA
>JBARKD010000163.1:0-3803 GCA_049800615.1 Acidobacteriaceae bacterium
TGCATTTCAGCCCCATCCGGGCCGATGACAAAGATCCGGCCGCGAGCGAACCTGTCAACGCACTGTTGGTGAGCCGCACCGGCGATTTATGGATCGGCACCGATGACCGGGGTCTCATACGGCAAACCAGGGGTACCGCGATCAATGTCAGCGAGCAGGCGGGCTTCTACCAGGAGCGCATTCGCGGGCTGTTCGAAGATTCCGCGGGGATCGTCTGGTCGGCTACCAGTGATGGCATCGAACGAATCACCATTCACGGTAGCAGCCAGTCCGTCGAGTTGCTGGCGAATCTTGGCCCGGTTTCCGGCGATATCACCACGCCTTTCGCGGAAGACCGTCACGGCGGCATCTTTGCTTTGACTTCCGACGGCGTTTTTCATCTGACCGCGCGCGGCACCCACACCCATATTCTCGAAAACCACCAGCTGCACCATCGAAGAACCGGCGATGCGGTCGGGATTTATTGCGACCGCCATGGCGTGTTATGGGTTGGCTTGCGTGACGGCCTGGTGCGCCTGATTCCCGCAAGTCCAGGAACAGCCCGCGGTCCCGGCGACGAATACATCCAGGAAGGTGTACCGGGATTTCACAACGAGGTGACTGCCCTGGTCGGCGATTACCAGGGGAATATTTGGGTTGGTACCCACAATCGCGGATTGTGCCGCGTCACCGGCTCCTGGTTTTCCTGTTGGTCAAGCCGAGACGGTCTGGCCGACGACGCCGTCCGCTCGCTGTATGAAGACGATGAGCACAATCTCTGGGTAGGCCTTGCCAGTGGCGGCCTGGCTCGCTGGCGTGTGGCCACGCTGATTCCCCTGCGCGATGAGCCGCGGGAACTGCACCAGGCGCAGCCTGCCGCCATCCTTGCCGATCACAGCGGAAATCTGTGGATTGGGACCTGGGGCAGAGGGCTGTTTCGCCTGAAGCAGGGAAGATTCATCCACGAGGTGCCGCCGGAAGCAGCTACGGCGATTCGTGCCCTTGAGGAAGATGCCGCCGGCAACGTCTGGATCGGCACCTGGTTCAACGGCCTGTACCGATACAACGGACTGGGCTTTCAGCAGATCCTGCTTGGCCGCGAGACACTCACCGATGCCATCAGTGCCTTGCTGAGCGACAAACAGGGCGGCTTCTGGGTGGGCACTTATACCGGACTATTGCACTTCCCGAATGGTGTCCCGGCAAAAGACAAGGGCATTCCCCTGCTCAAGGACAAGCTGATCACTTGCCTGACTCAGCATGACGATGGATCGATTCTGGTAGGCACTTCCGACGGCCTTTATCGCGTACGCGGCGATGAGGTTCACAGGGTCCAGGGCGTTTCGCATCCTTACATCCTGTCTATTTCCATCGACAATGCCCGAAACGTCTGGGTCGGAACCAAAGGAGGAGGACTCGACTGGTTGCAGGGTAATCATGCCGTGCATCTGGACACCAAGAACGGCATGGTGGACTACATCATTTTTTCGGTGCTCGACGACGGCAAGGGCTTTCTATGGATGGCCACATCCCGCGGGATCGTTCGCGTACAGCGGCAGCAATTGGAAGAGTTGGCGCGACGCGAAAGAAAAACATTGGATACCGTGTTGCTCGGCAAAGCCGACGGCATGCCCAGCGGCGAGTGTCTCGGCGTTGCCCAACCTCATTCGATTCGAACCAGTGATCACTCGCTGTGGTTTGCCACGGCGAAAGGTCTGGTTCATACCGATCCTGACGCGCCCGTTCCCCCTGCCGCCCAGCCCCCTCAGTTGACGGGAGCCTGGTTGAACGATACCAGTGTGAATGCCGCCAACGGCTTGACCCTCTCCCCTGGGCTCGAAGACCTGGTATTTCAGTTCAATTCGAAGAACCTGGGGAATCCGGCACAGGTAGAGTTTCGCTACAAGCTCGACGGCTACGATCATGACTGGACAGAGACGCGGTCCCGTAGTGCCCACTACCGCCAACTCCCTCCCGGTCATTACCGTTTTCTGGTGGATGCACGGAACGCCGGCACACCGTGGAGCGACAACATCACCGCGGTTTCCGTTTACCAGCGGCCGTACTTCTATCAGGCCTGGTGGTTTTATGCCTTGCTGTGCGCTGTGGCGATTGCCACCGCGGTGCGCCTGTTCCGTTGGCGATTGACCCGTGCCAAGGGTGAGCTGGGTGTGGTGCTGGAGGAACGCAATCGCATCGCGCGCGAATGGCATGACACATTGATGGCTGGATTTGCTGCTATTTCGTGGCAAATGGAGACCACGGCCCGTCTGCTTGCCGGCGAGTCCACTGCTGCCGCCAAGGCTTGCGAGCTGGCGCGCAACATGGTTCGCCACTGCCAGACGGAGGCGCGCCGCATCCTTTGGGACTTGCGTGAGAACCAGGAGGCGACCGGGCCGCTTTCGAGCGCGCTATCGAACGCGCTAAGACCGCTGAGTATTAAAGAAGGAGTCGATATGCGCTTCCAGGTGGAAGGCCAGGAAGTCGCGCTGGCTCCCGGGAGCGTCCACCATCTGGTCTGCATCGGGCAGGAGGCGGTGACCAATGCACTTCGTCACGCTTTGCCCAACTGCATCTCCGTTCGCCTGCAATATCACACAGACTGGCTCAGCTTATCTGTCAAGGACGACGGGCGCGGCTTTCGCGCGGCGGATAAGCTTGCAGCTCTGCAGGGCCACTTTGGCATTCCTGTCATGGAGGAGCGCGCCCGCAAGCTGGGTGGAAGTCTTCGCGTGGAAACATCGGCCGGCATCGGCACTGAGATACTCGTCCACGTACCCTTTCAAATGCAGGTCCAGGGAGGATGACGCCATTGCCGATCCGTGTGCTGCTGATCGAAGATCACTTTCTTGCCAGGATGGCCTTGCGTTCCGTCCTGACCGGACATAGCGGCATCGAGATTGCCGGTGAGGCCAGCGACGGCGCCAGTGGAGTCGAGCTATTTCGCCAATGCTCTCCCGACGTAACCGTCATGGACCTGCGCTTGCCGGGGGTCAACGGTTTCGATGCCATCACGTCCATTCGCAAGATCTGCAAGACAGCCAGGATCGCGGTTTTGAGCAATTACGAAGGCAGCGAGGACATTTACCGAGCCATCCGCAATGGCGCGATGGCCTACTTGAACAAGAACGTAAGCGGAGAGGAGCTTGTCGAAGCGATTGTCACGGTTCATCGCGGCCAGCGGTATCTTCCCGCCTTAGCTCGCGACCGATTGGCCGAGCGCACGGCTTTGGTCGAGTTAACGCCCCGCGAGCGCGAAGTACTTACCTGCATCACCCGGGGCCACAGCAATCGCGATATAGCTCATGAGCTGCGAATTGCCGAGAAAACCGTCCGTATCCATGTAAGCAGCGTTTTGGACAAGATGAGTGTTCGCGATCGCACGCAGGCCGCTATTTGTGCCATCCAGCGGGGTTTGGTTCACTGGGAGTGAACGGGCCCCCGGGACTCGACGAGGACTCTTCTCTGTCGTCCGACCGAAGCGTCTGCGGTGCTCATCCCCAGTCGCAGACTTAGTGCGAGCTCTCACGCAGACTCTGAAGCCCCGCCCCTTCAAAACCAAAAAGTCAAAGGCTCTCGCAATGACAATTCTGTGGCTCATTTACCAAAACTGCATATTCCTCGGCTGCGCTTCGGAATGACAAAGGGGAGGCTTGCGTTTCAATCGAGTGCAGTGGGTGGAAAACTTTGCCCTCGACCGCTGAAGCCGCTCTTCTCGTCGAGTCCCGGGGGGGGCCCGTTCACTCCCAGTGAACCAAACCCCGCTGGATGGCACAAATAGCGGCCTGCGTGCGATCGCGAACACTCATCTTGTCCAAAACGCT
>JBARKD010000164.1:0-6781 GCA_049800615.1 Acidobacteriaceae bacterium
CAGATGGACTGCTCAGGGTTAGGCTGCCTCCCAGGTAGCTTCCTTTGAAGGATGCGTTGGTAAAGTTGCTGCCCGATTGCGGCTGCAACAGGCCGGAGCTGACCGAGGAGTCTCCGCCCAGAACAAAGGCCTGGTTGTTGTCGAGCAGGTAGACGAAGGATGGAGTTCCGGAGGACTTCAGCGCGACGCGGCCGCTTGTAGCATCTACCGAATATGTACCGGTGAAGGTCTGCGGGGACAACAACTGACCCTTGTACTCGTCGTACGCTACGCTCACATTGCCATTTCCATCACCGGTAAAAAGTCCCAGGGTCACGTCGGGAAGAAGGGCGCCGGAAATCGAGGCCAATCCACTCAATTGCAGGACTGCCGCACCGCTGAGCGAGCTATTGCCGAACGTGCCCGTCTGTTGATCGATGATGCCGCTGACCAGGGGTACGTTCGCAGAAAGCGTGTCGGTCGAGATCGCCAGCAGCTCATGCGGAGTCACCTGGTAGAAGCTGTAGTTGTAAGTATTGCCGCCGAGCTTAAATTGCATGGTGCCGCGAATATCATTCACTGCGTAGGTACCGGTGAATCCTGTTTCGCTCATGACAGCGCCGTTGTCGTTTGTATCGGCGGCATAGCCGGTGATGTTGCCGGCTCCATCGGCCTTGAAGGAGCCAACGATTGCGATGGGATTCTGGGAGGCATCGACCCCGGTTAGTGAAAAGGCATAGTTGTTGATGATCGCCGAAGTGTTTCCCAGGGTCGAGGTCTTGAGAACGCCCGAGCCGCGGGTGCCTGAGCCGGTCTTGTCGTCAAACTCGATGATGCGAATGTTGGTGTCGTTACCCTCGGTAGCGATGGACGCGGGCACAGCCAAGGCAAAGGTGACCGTACTGCTGTCAGCAATCGTCAGAGTGAGCTGCCCCAAACCGTTCGACCCGATCATGACCGAGCCGCCCATCAATTGCTGATTGGTTTGAGCGCCGGATGCACCGATGTTTTCATCGTAATAGCCGAGAGCGACCTTCTGGCTTTGCAGCAGTAAGCTGCCACTCAGCGCGACCGCGCCCTTGGGCCCGACGCCGCCGAAGGAAAAGGAATAGCTGCCATCTGGCAAGGCGGTGCCGGCCGCATTGATGGTTATGGAAACATTTTGAGAGGCGGAATGGTTGGCACTGTCCGTGACCTGCAAGTCAAAACTGACATTACCCGCGGTCGTCGGCGTTCCCGAAAAAGCTCCGCTCGAACTTAAGGTCAGTCCCGGGGGCGGTGCGGTGTTGTCGATCGTCGACCAGGTATACGGTGGAACGCCACCCTGAGCATTAGCCTGGGAGCTATAGCTGACGCCAACCTGCCCTGCGACGGGTAGCGGAGCAACAATCGAAAGCTCGCCGCCGCTGATGGCCAACTGCAAAGGGGCACTCGCAGATTGCGGCGTCGTCTCAGAGTCTTGGACGTTCACCGTGAATTTGCTGAGGCCCGCAGTCGTGGGTGTCCCGGAGACCACGCCCGCGGAGCTCAACGATAGTCCTGCAGGAAGAGTGCTGCCGCTCGCCAAAGACCACGTGTAACTTCCAGAACCACCGGATGCCGCGAGTGCGGCGGTATACGTGGAATTGGTTGTGCCTTGGGTCAAGGTCGTAGTGGTAATTGAGACGGGTGTTGGCGGCGGCGTATTGCCTCCTCCGCCACAACCAACCACTAACAACAAGAGAACCAAAGCGCAGAGAAGGCCGAGTCCAGCTGATTTCATAACCAGTTCCTGTTCCTCAGATGAATTTTCGTTTTGGAGTCGTTCTGACAGGTAAAGCGCAGGCGCGCGAAAATTCGTATCATCCGCAGAGAAAAAAGATCGCACAAGAAATCGTGGCTCCGCGCATATCGGGATGCGCGGCTCGGAGGGATCACTCAGGAGTTAAAGCAGCATGAAATAGCAACAGGGGCTGAACTGCGCCGGCGGGCGAGTTGTTGGGAAGTCGCTCCAATTAGCTCAACGAGGTTCGATGAGCCATGCATTCGTGGCATTAATCGAGTTGAGAAATGCCACCTTTCTTCCATCTGGGGACGGCACGCCCCAGCCGCTGAAATCGCCGAGCGGGTAGAACTTGCCTTCGGGATATACGTAGACCAAGCGATTGCCAACAGTGGCATCCACAGACACAAACCAGCCAAGGCCGCCTGCGGCCCAGACAAGTCCTCGCAAGCTTGCCAGTCCCGGTAGGGTGAGCGTGCGCTCGATTGGCTTGTCGGGCCCCGATTCCAAAGAGATCAACCGGATATGCGCCTCGCGCGGATCATGATTCGGAATGGCCAGCTGCGTACCGTCTGGAGAGATATCCCAATCCCCAAGGACTTCTATAGACCAGGCGATACGGGCTAGTTCCGCGCCTTTGCCCCGGATGGGGTCCAGATCATAGTACGTGCGCGATACCCCTGGCACCGTCGTCCTTAATACGCATCTCTTCCCTGCGCCTAAGGCACACCGGAACTCATCGAGCGGCCCACCAATCGGAACCTCCTGCGGTACCCCTCCTTCGACCGGCACGCGCATCAACTTGTAGGCTCCAGGGCGGTAGCGCCATGGTTGCTCCTTTCCAGTAGGAGGTCCCGCGGCATACAACACGAACCGGCCGTCGGGCGACAGCTGCGGCAGGATCTCTGTCATTGGGGTCGCGACGAGAACCTGGGCTGTTCGCTGGTCGATGCCCTGTTTGAAGAGATCGAAACCCCCACCTCGATTCGACTCGAAAATCACCGCGTTGCTATCCGCAGTCCACGCGTGTGGATAGTTGGTCTCCTCGTCCAGGGTGAGCCTGCGGACATTGCTTATACGGGGGGGCGGCTTATCGAAGTCCCCTACGAAGACACTATTTTGGTCCGAACGAACCAGAACCATCGCCCGCTTTCCACTCGCGGTGACGCTTAGCCCAAACAGGGTGTTGCTGTTGGCGGTTGGTAAGCTCGCAATCTTTCGTGGCTCCCCTTGTAAAACCCCGGTCGCAGGGTTGGTTTTTACTTCCCACAGCTCGTGAGAAGAATTGAACTCATTATCGAAGTCGAGGAACATAAGGCGTCCATCAGGCAAGGGGGTAGCCGAGCTCATGGCAAAGTTTGGCGCGATCACGGAGAGCCCCCCCGTGGCCGCATCCACCGATTCGTACTGATATTGATACGTGGACTGATGAAAGAATCGCCTTTCGAAAGCCAGCCTGCGGCCGTCCGGCACCCAGAAAACAAATCGGAATGTATTGTCAGCCGGACCCGCAACCACCTTTCGCGCCTGTTCACCGTGGATGCCGGCGACCCAAATTTCCGACCAGTCCTCACTTAGGAACGCAACATGAGTGCCGTCCGGCGAGGGGGTGGCGCCACGAGCGCTCATTCGAATCAAATTGGGTTCCATGCCATCCAGTGAGATCAGCCAGGCACTCGCTCTGTTTGTCGTTGGCGAGAATCCACTTGCGACCAACTTTGTGCCGTCGGCGAACCAAGCAAGACGATCCACAAGGTAGTCGCTAGGAACACGTAGCGTCCTGGTGTCACCAGCCTCGATGGATCGAAGAAAAATCCCATCCACATTTGCGTAAGCTGCTTGTTTTCCGTCCGGCGAGATGGCCGCAGCCGTTGCCCGGTTCTCCGGCACTAAGGTTGTGAGTTGCCGGAAAACAGGAGTATTGTCTTCGCTTCGAGCTAGTCTCCACCGCCAGATTGCGAAGCAGATTACGGCTAACAGCGCCACCGCGGCAACCCACCTCCATAGCCCCATGAAGGTTTGTCGCGGCCGTTGCAATTGCTCCAGCACACGCACAACTTCGAGCACCGTGGGGCGAGAAGAGGGCTCTTTAGAAAGCATCGCGTGCACGAGCGATACCAGGCGCGCAGGCACGCGTGAATTGAGGCTGTAAAGCGAAACGGGCTCCTTCTGCAGGATGCCCTGTGCGGTTTCGAGCGCGGAGCTTGCCGGGAAAGCATGGCGTCCGGTACACAATTCGTAGAGAACCAGGCCAAAGGAAAAGATGTCGCTTGCCGGCGTTAGAGGCTCATTACGTGCCTGCTCTGGTGACATATAACGGAGGGTGCCGAGTCCAGGGCTCGCCCCGAGGGCAATCGCCTCCGTGGTGACTTTCCGAGCCAAACCAAAATCGAGCAGTTTCACATAACGGTCGGGCCGCAGGAGAATATTTTCCGGTTTGATGTCGCCGTGGACCACGCCATGTGCATGGGCAGCGGCCAGCGCTTCGGCAATGTGAAAAGCGATCGTCAACGCGTCGGGAATTGGCAGCGGCTTTCCGCATACTTCACGGAGTGGTTTCCCTTCCACCAGCTCCATGACCATGGCGGGTGCGGGCCCGGACGGAATCACCTCGTAGATGGTCACGATGCCAGGATGATTCAACGCCGATGCGGCCTTTGCTTCACGCGTAATCTGTTGCGGATCCAGGCCGGCAAGGGTTTCCGAGGAGAGGAATTTGAGGGCTACCAGGCGATCCAGGTCTGTGTCTTGCGCGGACCAGACTTCACCCATACCGCCCCGTCCGATCAGCGCCCCGATGACATAGCGCCCGATGCGCTGACCGGCGACGACGGGGCTCGGACGGGGAGAGTGGCCGGATGAGGGAAAAAGCGGCTCACTCAAAAAGCCGCTCGCCGCTTCATCTTCGCGAAGCAGCTCTTCCACGGCTCGCCGAAGCCCGGTATCTTCTCCGCAGGCTGCATCGAGCACCGCGACCCGTTCTCCGCCAGACTTCTGACGGGCAGAATGAAACAAGTCGAACAGCCGGTTCCATTCCTCGGGCGTCATGCAAAACTGCTGGCCGGACCCTCGGGACGCAATTGACCCTTGAGCCACGCCCTGGCAATTACCCAGTCCCTTTTTACTGTGATCGGTGAGACCTTCAACACTTCGGCGGTTTCTTCCGTAGAGAGTCCGCCAAAGTAGCGCAGCTCCACCACCTGGCGCTGGCGCGAGTTCATTTTCTCCAATTCATCGAGGGCGATGTTCAACGCCACGAGTTCGTCCGCCTGCTCATACGAGAGGCCCGCGTAATCTTCTATTGCATTGATCACCTGCTCTTCGGCGCCGCGTTTGAGGGCTCGCTTGCGGCGGGCATGGTCGATCAGTATTCGTCTCATGACCGAGACGCTCACACCGATGAAGTGGGCGCGGTTCTGCCAATCTCTTGCCTGATCGCTGACCAGGCGCAAATATGCTTCGTTGACCAGGGCGGTAGGTTGAAGGGTATGACCAGGGCGCTCGTCCCGTAATTGCAGGCGGGCAAGACGGCGTAGCTCATCAACAACCAGAGGAATCAGCTTCTCGGCCGCATTGGAATCACCCGACCTCATTTGTTGCAAGAGAACGGTTACCTCGCCTTTGAGTTCGTCTTGCATTCGCAGCCCTCATCGTATGGCCCCGAAGTATATCACCAAAAATGCGCCGTTTTATGATCCGCTTTGTTGCTCTTCTGCGCTTTGTATATGAGGTAAGTGTGCGCTTGTACCTGGCAAATAATGGTAACGCTGCTTACGATATCGGGCACGCCCAAGTGAAATGCTCTAAGCTGTTGTGCGTGCGTAAACTACTCGTTTGCCTGCTCTTCATCGCCACAAGCCTATCCCCAGCCTTAGCTCAGTCCAACCCTAAAGCCACAGCTGTGGATCAGGAAATTCTGCAGCAGATCCCGCAGCGCATGAAGTCCTTCATTGACCGGCAAACGGTTGCCGGCGCCGTCACCCTCGTCTCTCACGGCAATGACATTGTGGAATTCGACGCTGGCGGCATGGCCGATATCGAGGCCAGCCGGCCCATGCGCAAGAACAGCATTTTCCAGATCATGTCCATGACCAAGCCCGTCACGGCCATCGCCATCATGATGCTGGCGGAGCAGGGCAAGCTGGCACTGCGCGATCCGGTGGAGATGTACCTGCCGGAGTTCAAGGGCTTAAAGGTCGCGACCACCGTAGGCCCGGACGCTGCTCGCCTCAGCGTTCCGAACCACGAGATCACCATCCGGGACCTGTTGACGCACACTGCGGGGATCCAGGATTACCCTGGTCCCCCGTCCATTCGCGACTACCCACAAACCATGAGCGTTCCCCTGGACGAAGTGGTCAGACAGCTGGCCAAGCAACCGCTACTGTTTCAGCCGGGCACGCAATGGAGCTACTCCAGTCCGGGCATTGAGATCCTGGGCCGCATCATCGAGGTCTGCTCGGGTGAGAAATACGTCGATTACATCACCGATCACATCCTGAAGCCGTTGGGCATGAAAGACAGCTTTTACTTCCCGCCCGCGGACAAAGTCGATCGCGTCGCCATGGTCTATGCAAGGAACGATGGGAAGCTGGCGCCCGCGCCGGCAACCATTCTTGGCGGCGACCCGGCCAAGCACCGGCAAGGCGCTGTATTCCCGGCCCCGGGTTGGGGGCTTTATTCCACGGCCGAGGATCTGCTGCATCTCTACCGCATGATGCTGGGCGATGGGGTTTACGAGGGCCATCGGTATTTGTCGCCGTTCTCGGTGCATCTGATGACGGAACCGCAGACGACGGAAATTAGGCCTGTGGGCTGGATGCGCGGATCGGACTATGGCCTCGCGTGGGAAGTGGTGACCGATCCTCTGGGTGAGTTGGCAGGGCACACCATCGGAACCTATGGCCATGGAGGCGCTTTTGGGACACAAGGCTGGATTGATCCCAATAACGAACTGATCTCGATCCTGTTGATTCAGCAGTCGGATGGCGGGGCGGAAAGCATGACGAACGTGTTTCTTAATATGGCGGAGGCTGGGGT
>JBARKD010000165.1:0-6951 GCA_049800615.1 Acidobacteriaceae bacterium
GGGAAACCATACGGCAGGCGATTGTGAACCCGGCCCGGCTCAGTCGCGAACGCCAACTCGAGGTTTGCATGCAGTGTCATCTCGAGACCAGCAGCAGCCTGATGCCGAACGAGATTCGCCGCTACAATCGCACCATCGATTCCTACCGCCCCGGTGAGCCGCTGGGCGATTACAAAATCTATTTCGACCGGCAAACCCAGAACCCCCAGAATCCCCACAATCCCGATGACCACGACCGTTTCGAAATCGCTCATGCCGCCTATCGCCTGCGTATGTCAGCCTGCTTTCGATCGAGCCAGATGACCTGCCTTACCTGCCACGACCCGCACCAGTCGTACCGGACGGCAACGTCAACGGCTCACTATCTGTCGATTTGCCAGGGCTGTCACCAATCGGTAGTACACAAAGCCGCCCTGCCCGCCGGAAGCGATTGCCTCTCCTGCCACATGCCGAAACGCCGCACCGATGATGTGGTCCATGCGGTCATGACAGACCACTACATCCAGCGCGTGAAGCCTGACCGTGACCTGCTGGCGCCCATGCAGGAGGTGGCTAACGAGGCGCAGGGGGTGGGCCGCGTGGCGCCCTACTATCCTTCCCCATTGCCCCAGACCGGGGAGAATGAGCTGTACACGGCGACAGCGGAAGTGAAGCATGGCTCGGAAAACGGCATCGCGCATCTCGAACGAGCCATCGTCCGCTACGAGCCCGCGACGCCGGACTTCTACTTTGAGCTCGGGGACGGGTATGCGCGCGCGGGAAAAAATAGTGAAGCGATCCACTGGTACAAAGAAGCTCTGCACAAAAATCCGGAGTTTCGCCCCGCAACCAAGCAACTGGCGGCCATGCTGATTACGCAGGGAGAATACCCGCGCGCCATTGAAGTATTGCGGCAGGCGAGTGCGCTTACTCCGGCCGACGAGGCTATCTTCACGGATCTGGGAAATGCCTACCTGCGGCAGCGAATGCTTCCCGATGCGCAGAAAGCACTGGAGCGGGCATTGGCCATCAACCCCACGCAGCCGGAAGCACAAAACCTGCTTGGACTGGTGTCCGTGCAAAAGGGAGATCCAGCAGATGCGGAAACCCAATTTCGCAGCGCGATCCGCAGCCAGCCTGACTTCGCCGAGGCCCACAACAACCTGGGCAATGTGCTCGCGGGCAGCCGGAATTACGACGAAGCTGCCTACCACTTCCAAAGGGCAATCGCCATGGATCCGAAGTATGCCGAAGCCCATCACAGTTACGGATTGGTGCTGGCCATTCGCCAGTCATGGGACCAGGCGATTGCCCAGCTGCGCGATGCCATTCAGCTTGCTCCCGGCAATGCGCAAACCCACGATGATTTGGCAGACATCCTGCTGGCACGCGGACAAGGCGACGAAGCCGCGGCCCAATACCGTGAGGCGATTCGCTTGAAACCAGCACTGGTGGATGCGCACTGCAGCCTGGGGAACCTGTTGGGATCCCAGGAAAAATACGAAGAGGCTCAGCGGGAGTTACAGACTTGCAGCCGGGAGGATCCGAGCCGCCTGGATGCCAACGTCGGCATGGGCATGATCCTGCTTCACCAAGGCAAGAAGGCGGAAGCCCGGGTGCAGTTTCAAAAAGGCCTGAACAGTCCGGACCCGGCATTGCGCGACGCGGCGCAAAACGCCTTGAACCAGATAGGCCGCTGATACTTACTTGCGCTGCCCGACCGGAGCGCAATCCGCCGGATGGCGGGCGGATGCTGCGATGAGCTGCTCGATCTCCTCGACCGGGGCGATGCGGCCCCTGGCTCCGGCGGCCATGCAGTTCAGCGCGGCCGCGGCACAGGCAAAATCCAGTTGCCGTTCGAGCGGCCAATCCTGGCTCAGCCCGTAGATAAACCCAGCATGGAAGATATCTCCAGCTCCGGTTGTATCCACCACGGGTACCGAATAAGCGCATCTGTGCTGCAAGTCTTTGCCGTCCCATGCCAGCACGCCATTCTCACCCAGCGTTGCCGCGGTGAGGCGGCATCCATAGCGGCGCTGCATTTGCCGCAGCGCCATTTCCAAATCCGGTTCGTCCATGAGCCGGCACGGGATATCCCGGCTCACGATGAGATAGTCCACATTCGGCAAAAGCACTTCCACACCGGGATATACGTCGTCGAGGTCGGCGATGACCGGTATCCGAACAGCGCGGGCCCAGCGCGCAGCCTCGGATGCAGCCGCGGTATCGTAGCCATCCACCAGCAGGGCGCGTGCATTTACGATCCATTGCCGATCCAGATCGGCAGGTTTGAGCGTCACCCGTGGATCGCGCCGGTAAAGTACGGTTCGCTCCGCGCCGGCGTCGACCAGGATTAGCGACTGAGGACTGATCCCTCCGTCGACGCGAACGATCCGCGCCTCCACCCCTGCGCGACTAAAGGCTTCGCGGTGAATGTTGCCGGCAGAGTCGTCGCCCACGATTCCAACGTAGCGGGTGGAGAGGCCCCAGTGTTGACAAGCCACCACCGCGGTTGCAACCTGGCCGCCAGGCAGAACCATGGCCTCCTGGTATTCCATCTTGCAACCACGTTCCGGGAAGGAAGGCAGCGCGATCAACGTATCTGTCGCGTTGAGGCCCACGCCCACCAGGTCCACCTGAAGCACATCTGTCATCCTGCCAGTGTAACCGTTAAGCGCTCCAAAAGCCTTCGTGCACCCGGCCGGCTTCCTCTTCGAGCAGAGGACCGAGGACGGAAATCTTCTTTTGACCGCGGGCGAAGACCTCCCGGCAAGGCAGGTCGAGCGTGGGATTCTGCTCGTGGCTGCCGGTATAACGCAGCAGGCCGGTCTCCGGCAGCGCAAACACGACGCGGCCCACACCCGTCCAATAAATGGCGCCGGCGCACATGGCGCAAGGCTCAGTGCTGGTATACAGCGTGCACCGGGCAAGTTCGGCTTCGCTCAGAAGCCTGCCGGCCTCACTACAGGCCACCATTTCCGCGTGTTGCGTGGGTTCTCCTTTAGGGCGCACGGCGTTGTTACGCGCAGCGACCACGGTCTCACATTGCTGATCGACAATCAGCGCGCCAAAGGGATGGCGGCCATCTGCGCGGGCCGACCGCGCCAACTCGATCGCCTGCCGTAGAAACACCAGGTCTTGTTCGGTCACCTCTTCCGCCATAAATCCTCCGCGACGTTTCGAGCGGTTTCATCATAGCCTGACCGATTTTTTCTTGTTCTGCGTCGCGCTCTCATTTAGTAATTGCGCATGCTTCGCAGAATTTTCCCTCCTCTCCCCGATCTGATGTTGGCGTGTCTCTGCTTGGTGATGACCAACGCCTCTCTGGCCCTGGCGCAGTCTGCCGGCTCCGCGCCGGCCAAGCTACTGGTCAAGAACGCCTACATCCTCACGATGGCCAAAGATCAGCGAGAGCCCGTGAAGGGATACATGGTGGTGGGCGACGATGGCCGCCTGCTGACGGTTGCCGCGGGCGACCCTCCAGCAAGCCTGCAGGCCAGGGACAGCCTGGATGCGGGTGGGCACTGGGTGATTCCGGGCTTTATCTCAGCCCACAGCCACCTCTGGCAAAGCGCCTTTCGCGGCCTGGGGGCGGACAAGACCTTGCTGGGCTGGATTGATGCGCTCTACAGGCCTGCGGCAAAATCCACCGCCGAAGACATGTACTGGTTCAGCCTGGACGGCGCTCTCGACCATCTGCAGCATGGCGTCACCGGCGCCTATAACTTCAACTTCGAGGCCCGGACCAGGGGCCGAACAGGGTCGGCTGCGAGCGCCTATGACCATGCCGGATTTCGCGCCGAGATGGACTCCGGCATTCGCTTCGTGCACAGCATATCGATTGGCAAAGCGACTCCTCCGGGAGTGGAGCCCAAGTACGGCGCAGACGAGGCGCGCGTCCCCCTCAAGGCTTTCCTGGATTGGATCAATACCCAGCCGAAGTCCAGCAACTTCCTGGCGGTGATGATCAGCGGCGGCACCGCGTTCAACAATACGTACCAGCAAACGCTAATGGAAAAGCAGTTGGGCGACGAATTCCACCTCGGCAACGAGACCCACTACCTGGAGCCGCCCGAAACCCAGTATGAGCAGCAAAGCAAGTTCCGCTGGTTTATGGATAGCGGCTTGCTTTCCAGGCAGCTTATCTTTGGGCATTTCATACACACCAACAGCTTCATTCTGGCCGAGAGCGGCAAAGCAGGAGCAGCCATGTCCTGGAACCCCCTGTCGAATGGCCGCCTGGCTTCCGGGGTGGCCGACATCCCCGCCTGCCTGAAAGCGGGCATCCGCGTGGGCATGGGTGTCGATGGCGAGGCCAGCGCCGACATCGCGGATCCGTTCGAGAACATGCGCGCTGGACTTTACGCCATCCGCGACAAGTACGAAGACGCCACAATCATGAGCCCCTATGACGTACTGCGCCTTCACACCATGGGCAGCGCGGACGTGCTGGGAGTTGCCGACCGCCTCGGCAGCCTGGAGCCGGGAAAGTTTGCCGATTTCCTGCTGATCGACCCCACCCGCTTCCGAACCGTCTTCGATCCTTACGCTTCCCTCGTCTTTGTTGCCGGCGAGCGCGACCTGGAGAGGGTGTATGTCGGGGGCGATTTACTGGTCCGCAACGGAGCGTTCCAGAAGCAGGATATTTCGAAGGTGTACGCGGAAGTGGACCGGCGCGTCACCGCTCTGCGCTGAGGCGCTTCAAGGGACGCGGGCGGATTGATTCTGCGTTCTTCGTCTTCTCAGTGAATTACGTGGAGTGCCCGTGCTCCGTTCACCGCAGCGTCCGTCACCAGGCGGCGATCGAAGGTGGCAAGTTGCCCGCCATGCGCGCCGGCCAGTGCCAGCAGATAGCTGTCTGTCACCTGCGCAGAATCGAGAAGGCGGCTCGCATCGACGCGTTTTGCATCCAGCAGAGAAATATCGCCGGGCCAAAAATCATGCCCTGGCAGGGTACACAGGTCCGCCAACATTTCTGCAACGGCGGCTGGGGATCCGGGAGAGTTTGGGTAGCGAGGATGGCCGACAATGCGCAGCACCCCGCTCTCCGTCACCGGACAGGTTGCCCAGGCGTGTCTGCCCGCGGCGGCAAACCATTCGTGTGCTCGGTCATGCTGTACGTGAGCGGGGTCAATGAGGGCGATCAAGACATTGACGTCGATTAGAAATCGCGTCAACGCAATTCCTCGCGCAGCTGGCGCACCAACTCCGAGGTCACAGGAACCGCTTCTTTGCGCCTCGGCAGAAGAGGAACTCCATTGCGCGTGTGACGTTTTGGGATGCCCGGATTTAATCCCCGCCGGGCCAACGACGAAATTACTTCCCCCACCGTCCTGTTTTGTGCAGCAGCCATTTCCTTTGCGGCGCTGAGAACATCGTCGTCGATTGCCAGCGTGGTACGCATATCAAGAGCCCTGCATCAAACATCATACATCAGATGCAGCAGGGGCTGGAACAGCCTGGCTCACGGCCCCACTCGAGCCTGGTAATGGCCTTTTCAATCTTCAACGCGATATGCGAGAATCCCTCCACCCCCGAAATTTGACCGAGGCATGGTGTTGATGTCGGAAAAAAAGGGTACTCTCCTGTCGTTTCAGGTTACCCATACAGGTAGCACTGCCGTTGTGAAATGCAACGGCAGGCTGGTCGCGGGAGTCCACGATCTTCTCTACGCACAAGTCGTGCAGATGGTCCCGGATAAAAAGCGAATCGTACTGGACCTGACCGATCTGGTGCGTGTCGACAGTATGGGTTTGGGAACATTAGTCCGGGTGTACGTCCACTGCCGGTCAGCGGGCTGCAGCCTGGAACTCGTGAATCTTGGCCAACAGGTTCGGCAGCTCCTGGGCATGACCAATCTTATGTCTGTCTTCGCCGTCATTGGCGAACACGGGATTAAGATGGGTTGATTGCTTCCATTGTTGATTGCATCGATTACTGTCTTGAGTTACCTCAATCCAGCCCCAAGTTACGCAAAGTTTGTAACAAAGTCAGGACGCAACCGGTATGCTGTTTTTCAAGCGGCGATTCTCCAAAGTCTGTGATCGATTCTTTCGGGGGAGGGGCTCGATGATAGGTCAGGAGAGTCGCCGTTCGTCTTCCCCTTCGGCAAACCTTTTAGCCCTGGCGAGTGATCCAAGCATGACCGGACAAAACAATGCACGCAGTAAGGTTCTACCTTTTGCCGCACCCCAGCCTTCGCGCGAAGGGGCGCTCGAGAAGTGGTTTCGCGGGGTCATCCAGAGCAACCATGACCTGATTGCGGCTCTGGAGAGGCTGCGCGATTCGTACCAGATGCTGATACAGAAACCAGCCAGCGAGGCCGATCAAGCCGTCCTGCTCGCAGTGGAAATCACACTGAGCAGCGCCAGAAACGCACAAACCCTGTAATGCTGTTGGGCCCGCTGGAGAACTAGCATGAACCATGACGGTACGACTGTTTATTGCCCAACCTGCTTTGCTGTACCGGGAGAATTGTGCCGAACCAAGTATCTGGTGCATGGACACGGTGAAGTCACAGCAGTGATCTGCCCGCCTCACCGTGCCCGCTTAGCCGATAGCCAGAAGGACTCAAGCCGCCGCCTGTTCGCCCAGTTGCTTTGCGCAATCGCGCTCCATTCTCTCGATCAGCGTAAAAAATAGACGGATGAAAAAACGGCATCACCCCGTGGGCCCGCATGCGGCCAGGATTACGGGGTCTATCCTGCGCCGGTTAATCTGGGACGATCTTGTAGGAGGGGTCGGTTGCTTGTAATCTGGCTGCGAGGTCTGCGCAGGACTGCTGATACCAGTCCCCGCTGTAGCTCCGCAGATTAATGACGCCGCTAGGGTGGCTCTTACAGTAAGCCTTAGCGGCATCTTCCGTCTCTCCAGGGGTCGGCCCGGATTTTGGTTTTGCGTCAATGATTTCACCTTCTCTCTCGCGCAATTGCGCAAATCTTCAATCTCGACAGGGCTCTCCCCTCGCTCTCT
>JBARKD010000166.1:0-6253 GCA_049800615.1 Acidobacteriaceae bacterium
GCCGGCTGATTCCCCGCTGTCGAGCCTCTTGCGCGAGAGCCGGGATTGGCATGTCGACTACGAGGACAGCTTGGCCGTGGTTTTCTCCAGGTGCCGGCTTGCCTGTGGCAAGTTGCGAGAGGAATGAACGCGAGTAACAGAATTGTCATCTCGACCGAAGCGTACCCGTCCTTCCTGCGGGGCAGGAAGGACGGGGCAGCGAAGTGGAGAGATCTGCGGTTTTCTTCCTCGGTAACAGAGCTTGTTCATTAAGAGGTAAAGGCCTGCGCGTGCCGACCATTTACATCCGTTTCTTTCACGTCGAGCTTTATCACCTCAGGTTCGTCACCATCGAAGCAATGGTAACTATCGTTGTCCTTCTGTCGTTTGCCTTGCTTCCGCAACGCTTTCTTGCCTTCTTTCCCCATGCGGGTTTCCGGCGGTACGCGCAGAATCGATGGCGCGCCTGCCTGACGGTATTTCTTCTCTCCTTGTCGGGCCGGATTGCGCTGCTGCCTGTCGAACCCTTCAGTTTCCCGAACATTCATGATGAGTTCAGCTATTTGTTGGCCGGCGATACCTTTGCTCACGGGCGGCTGACCAATCCAACTCCTCCGGAGTGGCGCCACTTCGAGCAGTTCTACGTTCTTATGCAGCCCACGTTCGCCTCCAAGTATGGGGCGGCGCAGCCCCTGTTCATGGCATTAGGACAACGTTGGCTCTTCTCGCCTCGGGCCGGAATCCTGCTCAGCATGGCGCTGGCCGCGGCCAGCTTGTGCTGGATGCTCCAGGCCTATCTGCCCGCCGAATGGGCTTTGCTGGGCGGACTTCTGGCGGTGATCCGTATCAGCTGGTTCAGCTATTTCGGAAACAGCTACTGGGGAGGTTCCGTGGCCATGCTGGGCGGCTGCCTGGTGCTCGGCGGGGCTGCGCGGCTGATTCGTACGAGCCGCATGCGCGACGGTATGCTCATGGCCCTGGGGCTGCTTCTGCTGGTCAACTCACGCCCCTTTGAAGGCGCGCTGATTTCCCTGCCCGTCTGCCTTTATACCGGCTGGATGATGCTGCGCAAGCGCTCGAGGATGCGCGCCTGGCTGCCCGGCGGCATGCTTCTGCTGGCGGGAGCTTGCCTGACCGCATACTACTTTCACCGCGTGACAGGACGGCTGACGTTTCCCTGGATAGCCTATTGGCAGCAGTGGACCATTTGCCCGCCTTTTCTGTTTGGCAAGCCAAACCTTTCCGTGCACTACCAGTTCGCGGACCAACTGCACTATTTTCGCGATGAGGAAATGATGCCGTATCTGAGCACCAGAACGGCGTTTGACTTCGCGCTCGAAGCCATCGTGAAAGCCATCTACCAATTGCTCTTTTTTGTGTTTCCCGCCCTTGCGCCGGCGCTCATCGGTCTGATCCCGACACTCAAGGCGAAAAGGTTCCGCTTGCTGGTGTTTACGTTGGCCTTCGCATCGATTGGTTTTCTCACCGAGACCTGGCTTCAGGCTCACTATGTCGCCGTGGCCACGGGAATTATCTATCTCATACTGCTCAACGGCCTGCGCCTGATGCGCGCGGCGGCTCGACGCAATGTGCTTTGGCTTAAACTCCTGCGGGGCACGCTGGCCGCGGTGCTACTGATGTTCCTGGTGCGGCTGATCGTGGTGCCAATGAATACCTTGCCCGCCAACTGGGCTTCCCAAACCGCGGATATACCGGCGTACCAGGCTGTAACCGGGATCATGGAGGCGAAACCGGGCAAGCAGATGGTGGTGGTTCGCTACCGCCCCGACCACTTCTGGGCATATAGCTGGATCAATAACGGTTACGATATTCCGTCCCAACATGTGATTTGGGCGCGGGATACGGAGCCTGGAGAGTCCAATGCGCCTCTGCTATGCGCCTTTCAGGATCGCAAGGTATGGCTGCTCGTACCTCCGGAGGAGGGCTATATCCGCGCGCCGGATAAAACAGCGCCCTGGAATCCCGCGGCGGCGGAGCAGTTCTTGCAGCCTTACCCGGTCACGCCTGGATCCGTTTGTAAGCACAATTGACAGAAACAGTCCAGAAACAGTCCCGAACAGAGAACTGCAGTTTGCCCGGCCCGGCAGCGAAGTCCACCGGATCTGTTTCTCGCGCAGAACTTGTCCGCGGAAACAGCTACGTAATGTCTTCTGTGTCGAAGGCAGGGAGAGGGACCATGCGCCGTCGCTCCCTCCCGCTGCGCGCCTCGGTCCCTAAGTCGGTCAGGATCTTCTCCACCGCCTCGGGGTCGTCAATCTCCGCTTTGAGCAACGCAATATCATCGTCGCCCTTCACCGCCTCCAGCAGTACGACGGCGTGGGCCTGGGCGATGTGATCCAGATTGAGCCCTTCGGGAGTTTTCGCCTTGATGCCCACCGCATTGGGCTTGATGTCCAGCAATTCCGCGACCCGTTGACGCATATCGCCGGAAATGGGCCCGATCTTTGGCGCAGCCAGCACCAGGGTCGTGTCGACATTCACAATGCGATAGCCTGCCGTACGCGTTTCCTCCAGGGCCAGATTCAGGAAGATGGCGGAATCGGCATCCTTCCAGCGAGGATCGCCGGGAGGAAAAAAGCTGCCAATATCACCGACCGCCAGGGCGCCCAGCAACGCATCCGTAATTGCGTGCAGGAGCACGTCGCCATCGGAATGCCCGGCGAGCCCCTGCGGGTGATCGATGGCAATGCCGCCGATTTTCAACTTTACGCCCGGCTGGAACGCATGCGAGTCCCAGCCGTAGCCTATTCTCATGCTCATTCGTTCTCCCGAACGTCAGGACCGATGTTGCAAATAGAATTCCGCCAGCTTGAGGTCGCCGGGATGAGTAATTTTCAAATTTGCCGGAGAACCCAAAACAACAGCGACTTGCACACCGGACCGCTCCACAATACTGGCCTCATCGGTGCCAATAAACCCGTCGGCCTCGGCATCGGCAAACGCCTGGCGCAGAACGCCCGAGCGAAAACCCTGCGGCGTCTGTGCCTGTACGATATACTCCCGCGGAATCGTCGCGGTTACAATAGCCCCGCGTGCCGTGCGCTCCACTTGTTTGATGGTATCCACCGCCGGCAGGCCCACGATCGCCGCGCCGTAGCTTTCCACCGCTTCGATGGTCCGCTCGATCGTAGCCGGGTCAATGAGCGGCCGTACGGCGTCATGCACCAGGATGATGTCGTCGTCGCCTGCCGGAAGAGCCTTGAGCGCCCGGCTGACAGATTCCTGGCGCGTGTCTCCGCCCTCCACCACCCGCACCCGTGAGCCCAGGGAATGCTCGGCAATCATGCTTTCCATGCGCCCTATTTCCACTTTGCGCACGGCCACATAGATGCAGTTCACCCGCGGCACTTCCGCAAACGCGCGCAAGCTGTGGACCAGAATCGGCAAACCCTGCAAAGCAAGAAACTGCTTGGGGGCATTGGGCGTAGCGTGGCCCGGCGCCATCCGCGTGCCCATGCCGGCGGCCGGCAAAATTACAAAAACACGCATAAAGATCGGAGTATAGCAGGGTGCGCCTGCTCAGCCTTCCACCGGCTCCACGTAGAACATTTCGTTAGTGCCGCGGAAGCCGTTGCTCTCATAGAGGGGTCGTCCCTCGTCAGTCGAATGCAGGGCTACCACGCGAATCTTTCGCCTGCGGCATTCCGCCAGGGCTTGATCGATCAACTGGCTGGCCAACCGCTTCCGCCGATGTTCCGGCGCTACATAAACATTCAATAAATAGCCCCGCTTGTCCTGGCGCGGATCCAGCGGATGGGGAGGCCAGTCGAGCACAATCAAGCCGGCTCCGGCCACCACCGCGTTTCCCTCGCTGGCCAGCCAACCGAAGTATCTCCCATCCCCCAGCCGCGTTTCCACCCAGGGCAGGAAGTGCTCGTCCATCACATCGAGCACACGATTGTCCTGGCGGCCGGCGTCCACAAACATGCGCCGCCGATGATGCGTGATTACGGCCGCATCCGCGGGCGTCGCCACTCTGATCTGGTACATGCCCGCAGTATAGTCTCTACAGATAGCCCGCCATGCAGGCCGCAGCGCCAATTCTTCGCAACCGACTCTTTCATCCTGGGCAACGGGTTGCAGTCGCGGTCTCCGGGGGCGCCGACTCGGTCGCGCTGCTGCTTCGCCTGCTGGAGCAGCGGCACAAACTCGGCCTCGTGCTTTCTGTAGCCCATGTGAATCATGGTATCCGCGTGGCCGCCGCGGACGACGCGGACTTCGTTGCCCGTCTCGCCGCCGCGCATGCGCTCCCATTTCATCTGCATGTCGCCGACGCTCTGACCGCCGCGGCCGAGTTGCGGGAAACCCTGGAGGAGGCTGCCCGTAACCTGCGCTACGCTTTTTTTCGCCAACTGCTGGCCGAAGGGGTGGTCGACTCGGTTGCCACCGCCCATACCCTGGATGACCAGGCCGAAACCGTGCTTCACAAGTTGCTTCGCGGGGCCTGGACCGAGGGTCTGGGCGGCATCTTCCCCGTCCTGGCAGCCGGACCGGGAAGCATTCTCCGCCCTTTTCTCGACAACAGCCACGCCGGCATCGAAGAGTGGCTTCGCAGCCTATCCCAGGTTTGGCTGGAAGATCCCAGCAATCAGGATTTGACGTACACACGGAACCGCATTCGCTGGCAGCTGTTGCCCATGCTCCGCACTTTTAATCCGCGGATCGCTGACCAACTGGCTCGACTAGCGACCATTTCCGCGGACGAGGAAGCCTACTGGCAGGATGAGCTGACACGGCTGCTGCCCGCTTTGCTGCTGCCAGGCCGGCCCACCCGGGGCGGTGGGCGTTCCAACAGCACCCGGCCGGAAGAGGAGACCGTTGCCATAGAGCATTCCCGCCTGCGCGAACTGCATCCGGCCGTTAGCCGGCGGGTGGTACGCGCGGCTGCCGGCCGCCTGGGCGCCAATCTAAGCTTTGAGAACACCGAGCAGGTACTTGCTCTGGCCGCCTCCGGAACCTCCGCCGGCAGCAAATTCGACCTCCCCGGGGGGCTTAGGATCGAGCGCAGCCTGCGCGAACTCCGCCTGAGCCATAGGCCGCCCGTACCCGAAACACGGCAAGATTACTCGTTTTCGATCCCGGGAGCGATTTCCGCTCCGGACTACGGCCTCAACCTGCGCGTAGAGTCAGACAGCGCCGCTCCGGCGACGTTACGGCCCTGGAAAGCGGGCGACCGGGTCACGCTGCGCCATAGCGGGGGTCCCAAAAAGGTTGCGGAGATCCTCGACCGCCTGCACGTCGTGGGCTCGGATCGCGAAAATTGGCCCGTTGTCGAGTCACAGGGAAAGATTCTCTGGATGCGCGGGGTTGAAGTTGAGGCCCCGGGATTCCGGTTTATTGCCCAGCCCCTGCCTTGACCGTCCTGCAATGATCGTCCTGCAATGACCGTTCTGCCTTTGGTTAGATACCCCCCGTAACCGGATGGGCAGTACCAACCGGCGGTTGTTTCCGGCACTGTTGGGCAGACGTTTTCGGCTTACGCGGAGTAGAATGGTTGCTACCACATGCAGGTGTGGAACGCATACGGCTGGTTTGCCGTATCTATACTACAAAAGTCTTTCGGAGTCATCGGCAGCTTACTGTCGTCTAATAGATGTGACAGCTGCATGAACAATCCCGGTGGAGTGAGCCCTTCGCCGCGATAGTCCATTCTCTCTCATAGGGGTGCAGGGGAAAGAGGGTTTTCGTGAATTCAACGGTCAAGACAATCATTTTCTGGGTCTTCATTCTCGCTTGCCTGGTTCTGCTCTGGCAGATCGTCCAGAAGAGCACGGGAATGAGTCATGACCGGGAGATTTCCTTTTCGCAGTTTATGCAGGATGGGCAGGGCGGCAAGATCAGCGACGTGACCGTCATCAACAACGAGGTTCATGGTCACTATGCCAGCGACCGCGAAGCGTTTCACACCACCGTGCCCGCTAACTACCCTGATATGTTCAAGATCCTGCAAGACAACCATGTCAGCATCACGGTTAAGGATACGCAGGGCAATTCCTGGCTTCCGATCCTGCTCAATTTCGCACCGATTATCGTGATTGCGGCCCTATGGTTCTTTATGCTTCGGCAGATGCAGAGCGGGGGAAACAAAGCGCTGTCCTTCGGCAAGAGCCGCGCCCGGCTGCTTTCCATGCAGCAGAAGAAGATCACCTTCAATGATGTTGCCGGGGTGGATGAAGCCAAGGAAGAGCTGAAGGAGATCATCGAGTTCCTGCGCGAAGCGCAGAAGTTCCAGAAGCTGGGTGGGCGCATTCCC
>JBARKD010000167.1:0-4432 GCA_049800615.1 Acidobacteriaceae bacterium
GCGTGCCGCAAGCGCTCCAGCTTCAACAGGCTACTCTCGAGAGGCAAGGCGAGCCGGGCCACAATCTCCTGCTCGTCGTCGACAGTACGCGCCGAAAGAATCTTTGCCTTCGCGGACTGACCGCGAGCCGCCATTTGTTCAGTCGTGCTCAACAACTCGTTAATGAGGATTTTGGGCTTGCTGACAAATGTGCCGACGCCTTGCCTGCGTTCGACCAATCCTTCCTGCTCCAGCGAAGTGACTGCGTGGCGTGCTGTCATCAGACTGACCTTGTGAAGCTTAGACAGTTCCCGCTCAGGCGGAACGAGGTCACCAACCCGCAGTTCGCCTGACTCAATACGTTTGCGAAGAGAGTCCTGGATTTGGCGATACGCTGGAACTTGAACACCTTGCTTTTTTCGAACCACTGCTTTTCCTTCCAGAGCCCATGGGCAATCTCACGGTCCCAGTCCTATATAGCATATACTCCACAGAACACCGCTCCAATCCTTCGCAAAATTGCAGCGAGGGACGTGCGTCTGGGCCCCTCTACTGTTTCTTTGTGAGGCCTCTCGAATCCTGTTGACTTTTAAAAATGGGACATGTATAGCTGAGAAATCCTATAGCTATATAGCACGTCATCTCAAGATGTGCGGCCCTTCGGGATGTGCTGTATTCGCCAAAACAGACGGAGAAACGAATGAAGACCTTCCGGGGCAAGTTGGCCTTATTGGTGTTGGCAACCGTAGTGTCGGCCGCGGTTTCATGGGCACAACAGGTGACTGCGGGAATTACCGGTCTCGTCTCGGATAGCGGCAGTAACGTGCTTCCCGGCGCCCAAGTCGTGGCGCGCAATCTCGATACTGGGGTTGCGTATCCCGCAACGACCAATTCGGCTGGTCTTTACCGGATTGAGTTTCTGCCGCCGGGACACTACCAGATGAGCGTCAACATGGCCGGGTTCAAAACCGCGACCGTACCGCCGTTTGTGCTCGAGGCATTGCAGACGCCTACATTCAACATAACGATGGAGGTCGGAAGCACTTCCACCACGGTGAATGTCACCAGCGCCGCGCCCATTCTCAACACGAATGATCCCACCCTGGGTACAACCCTTACGGCGAATGCGATCGAAAACCAACCCTTGAACGGCCTTGATTACTCTGCGCTCACTTTGTATGTTCCCGGAACCGTCAGCACCTACGGGACATCCGGTACGACCGTGATTGAACGAAGCGCGAGCAATTCAGCGGTTTTCGACTCGCCCAACATGAATGGGAATCGCTCACAGTCCAATAACTTCATCCTCGATGGCATCGACATCAATGAAACCTTTGGAAATTTTCCATCCTATAGCCCGGCTCCGGAGGCACTGGAGGAAGTCAAAGTCCTGACATCGAACGCGCCGGCTGACTACGGCAATGTAAGCGGAGGAGGCGTGGTGGCCGTACTGAAAAGCGGAACCAATCAATTTCACGGTTCTGCCTATGGCTATCTTCAGGATTCCAAGACGAATGCGAACACCTGGACCAACAACCATCAGACTCCGATCATTCCCATCAACCCTTTTACGCAGACGCAGTTCGGTGGAACCTTCGGCGGCCCGATACGGCGCAACAAGCTTTTCTTCTTTGTCGACTTCCTGGGCGCACGCTATCACCAGGGCGGTCTGGGCCAGGCGAGCGTTTTTTCTGAAGCGATGCGGAACGGTGATTTCTCCTCTCTTCTGTCTTCTTCGAATCCAATTCAGCTCTACGATTCGCAAAATAGCTCTGCGCCTTATGTGAACAATACCGGCGTCCCGATTCTGAACCCGGTGGCGCAATTTCTCTTTGCGCACCCGACGCTTTATCCACTGCCCAATGCGACACCCTCCGATGGTGTCACGCAGAATAACCTCCAGGGGCCGGTTCGTTCTAACAGGGGCAACAATCAGGGAGACATCAAGATTGAATATGACGCGCGTCTCAATGACAAAATTACCGGGTTTTATTCCACGTCGACAGGTTATGACGGAGAAACCTCTGTACTGCCAGTCACATTCCCGGTAACCGATCGCTCGCCAACCAACGTTTTCGGGGTGGATTGGGTGCATACTTTCTCGCCTTCATTCATCAATATGGCTCGTATCGGCTTTACCCGCACCAATCTTCCTCCCAGCACTCCGACCGATCCATCTGGTCAGTTTGGGCTTACCGGTAACAGCAAGGTAGGCATTCCTTTTGGCGCGCAGCCTTCCTTAGGCTTCAGTCTTCAAGGTTTCGGTGCGACGGCCGGCTTTGGGGGCAGCGGTAGTTCTATCAACCTGACAAATGTGGGTACGGAGGGGCTCGGCCCCGCGGTGGTTGACAACACTTATAGTTACATTGACAACGTATCGTGGCAGCGGGGCCTGCACCTGTTGAGCATCGGGATTCAGGCACTCCGTTATCAGAATAACTTTTCACCGACCAATAACTATCAACCGTTGGGTGCCCTGCAATATTCCGGGGCCTTTACCAGCAACCCTGCATTGGCCAATGCGGGAGGTTATCCTGGAGCCGACTTTGTGCTCAATCGCGTGTATGGCCTGGGTATTTCTCTGGCCAGCATTCGCGTTGGACAACGTCAGTGGCGAACGGCGGGGTTCATTCAGGACGACTGGAAGATTCTGCCGAATCTGACGCTGAATCTCGGCTTACGTTACGAATATGACGAGCCCTGGATTGAACAAAACAACAAAAATGCAAACGTCGATCTCACTACGCAAACTTTGATTTATGCCGGTCATGTTCCGGTGGGCGCGCCCGCGGGGTCGGGGGTTTGCTCAAACAGTGGCTGTTATCAGCCAAACTACCGGCAGATCATGCCACGGTTCGGGTTCGCCTATCAACGAACCTCGCGCGTGGTGATCCGGGGCGGCTATGGCGCGACAAGCTACTTTGAGGGGAACTCTTACAATCAGAGATTGACAGCCAACCCACCCTTCCTTCAGGCGGTCAGCCTCACCACCATTACTCCTACGGCGGCTTCGGGAGATACACCAGCGAGCGGTGGGTCGCCTCGCACCGTCCAACAAGGGTTTTCAACCTCCAGCACCAATTCGTCCGGCCCTGCGACTCAGATCTGGCCTCAGAACATGCAGCCGGCCTACATTCAGGAATGGAACCTGACCGGCGAATATGCTTTCACCCCCTCACTGGGGCTGCAACTTGGATATATCGGTGAGCAGGGACAGCATATCGAGGACTATGGAAATCTTAACCAGTATCGCGTAAATGGTGATCCCACCTCAGCCCCTTTCTACAATAGCGCCAGCCTGGGACTGGGACCGAATCTTGTCATGATCACCGAAGCAAGAGCCATGATGAACTACAACGCTTTACAGGCAACTCTCCGCCAGCATCTCAACCGCGGCCTGGAGTTTACCCTGAATTACACCTACAGCAAAGCTATGACCAACAGCCTCGGCATGTACTTCTTAAACGTGAATGGGTATAGCGGAGCCTTTCAGAACTATTACGACAGCACCGCCGATTATGGCCCGGCAGGCTACGATGTAACCCACAATGTTTCAGGCATTGGCGTCTATGCTCTTCCAGTGGGCCGGGGGCGAACCTATCTTTCCCAGGCAAATCGGCTTGTGGATGAAGTGATCGGCGGATGGAAGCTTTCGGTTGCCGGCGTTGCTTATTCCGGGTTCCCTGACAGTATCACGGGGCCCAGCAATAACTCGAATAGCTATGGTGTTTCTCGCGCGAATCAATATCGCAAGCTGAGGATCGTTCACCGTTCGATCGATAACTGGCTCGGTACAGATGCCTCGGCTACACCATGCACGCAACCGGGAGTGGACAATGGGACTTGCGCTTTTGGCGCCGCAGCCAGCAATACTTTCGGCAATTCCCAAAATGGAGTTATCCGCGGACCTGGATATCTGAACGTCGACAGCTCCCTGTTTAAGGATTTTCATATCACAGAAGGCCAGACGGTTGGATTTCGCTTTGATGCGTTCAACGTATTCAATATTGCCAGTTATGGAAATCCGGATATCGGTATTACTGATACCGAGTTTGGCAATATTTCGAATCAGAGCCCTGCAGTGCGGTCCCAGGAACGGCGTTTGCAATTTGCTCTCCGCTATTCCTTCTGAACGTTTGTCAGAGTATAGGTAGGGACCTTATGCTGTCGCTTCAGTCGACCGAAGCTGGCTCCGGAACGAGCGTCCCATCTATGATGGGGAGGCAATTGCAAATCCGCTGGGGGCGCATACACAATGCTTCGTAACTCGGGGTCGCTGAGAATCCTTGTTGTTGGCTGTGGAAACATGGGCGCATCGCATGCACGCGCATTTCGCAACATGCCCGGAGTGGAAATTGTCGGCTTGGTGTCGCGGGGCGAAAGCAAACACCACCTGTCCACGAACCTCTCCCTCCAGGTGCCCCTGTTCGACGACGTGGGCATTGCGCTGGCC
>JBARKD010000168.1:0-2516 GCA_049800615.1 Acidobacteriaceae bacterium
AGAGTGATGCGGGCAGGGCCGAGTCCCACTCCAGCCATGACCGGTCGTATTGAAAAGAGATTGCCCCAGAAGTCTCGCGTCGAAGTAGCCCGACAAGACGACTGTTGAGAAAGACTCTTAGACGGTCGTGCGAGGTTCGGCGGGGCATTAGAAGAGTTTCTCAATGTCTTGGGATGAGCCCTTGGTGCGTGGCCGAACCACCAATTCCAGGTCAAGCGCGGCAAGAGCACGCAGCACGGTATCGAAGCGGGCTGCAGCTGACCTCTCAATGTCCGAAATCGTACGCTGCCGCACGCCGGCTTTTGCGGCTAATTGCTCCTGTGTTAGGCCGAGTTCGCGTCGCCGTTCTCGGATGGAATTCCCGAGCTGCAGAGGAGTTCGTGCAATGGCCTGCATGTTGTTCCCTTTTCTGTCGCGTCAATTGGCTTCTTATGCGATTTTCCGCCTAAAGACGTCTTAGGCGCTTTTTAGCCTGAGAGTATTTTAGGCGGTTTACCGCCTATTTGCAAGGTAGGCGGTTTTCCGCCTAAGGCATCGGGTATCTTTGGTCCAAAGACCAACCCGCCGACTCTTGCTCGGCTCCCAGCGGGCCGCTCCATCGCAATGCCATTTCCAGCCAAACCGCAATTGGTATTCGATTCGGTTTCCCGCGATTTTCGGCGGCCAACCCTTACCGGTTGAGTAACGCTGTTCCCGCTCCCGAACAGCTTTGGCCTCATAACCTAACGATCCTTAAGATTCCCTGGCTCAATCAGAAACTGCCATGCCGTGAGTAGAGACATCGGTGCAGCTGCGGCATGTATGTGAGACACTCCAGCCGGCTTCAGCGCGCATTCGGACGCGGGAACTGTCACGTACTCCGCATAGCATTTGCTGTCGCCGAAGCTTGGAAAGCGGACCATACTGAGGACTGCATCCCCAACGGAAAAGCCCTCCACATCGTGAGCCACCTCTTCAACGACGCCGGAGATGTCTGTGCCCAGGATGATGGGGAAAGGTATGACCGGACGCCACTCGGGCGGAAGCACTTTGCAGCCATCGCGCAGATACAAATCCGGAGGATTGATCCCTGCGGCGTGCACACGCACAAGCACCTCACCGGCCTTCAACTCAGGCCGCGGCGCATCCTCGTACTGAAGAACCTCCGGTCCACCGTATTCATGCAATTGAACTGCTTTCATAATTGACATAGCTTCTCTTTATTCCTTAAGAGCTCTCGTTCGAGGCATCGTCCCTGTCGAGCGCGGTTGTTGTCATCTTCAGAAACTCTGAAGTCTCTCTTGCTGAAGATGGGCCGGCGGCGACGACTCATCTGCCTATCCGAGCCGGCAGCACCTCGCGAGCGTCTCGATGGCCTTGCGGTCGTCCTCGCTGGTCTGCTTTAAGTTGGAGAAGTTATGGTTGAAGGAGGTGTGGATGACGCCGTCGGCCGCCTCCGCGCCCGCGTCCGAGCGGCTGAGCCCGACCATATGATGACCTGCGTTGATGAGTTCTGGAACGAGAAGCGAACCGATAAAGCCAGTCGCACCCGTAACAAATCCCCGCAGTGTCCTAACCTCCGACCGCTACCGTCAATCAGGCTTCCTTCGGCAGTTCCCTCCGATAGCGACGCGTGCCCCCCTTTGCCTTCTGATGAAGGCACCCGCTAGCGCCCGGTAGTTTGTCCCTACGCCGCCTTCGACATCTCTTGCCACTGCAAGAAAGTTTCCTTGGCGAAATCTTCATATCGCCGAGGGGCATGACCAAGAAGCTTCGTCAACGTTTCCAAGTCTCCATCTTCAGCGACGAACCCACGATCAAGATATCCTTCGAACATCATGCGGACATCGAAAGCTGACCAAGAAGGGGCTTTCTTGCGCATCTGCTCCTCGAACGCATCCATGTCGTGACCGCCGTAACGAATTTCTTTGCCGAGCAATTTGCTCCAGATCGATGCCGCTTTAGGGCCACTCAGAGCCTCTGGCCCGTTAAGGTTGTAAGTCTGGCCATAGTGTTCGTCCGAGTTAAGAACGATCGCCGTTGCTTCTGCAATATCCCGAATGTCCACTGCCGAGACGCCCACATTGCCCAGAGGCATGCGGTAGATGCCAGCCTGCGTGAGTGGGTCTTTCAACGTTGCGTCGTTCTGACTGAAATAGTTTGGCCGGACAATCGTGAACGGTACGTCGAATTGCCGCAAAGCGTTCTCGATTGCGAGCTTCGAGGCAAAGTGTGGAACATCTTTGAAGTGTTCCACGCGGAAAACCGAGTGATAGACGATATGTTTCAGTTTCAGCCGCTTGGCCAGATCGTAGGCGATGAGACCCTGCGTTAGTTCATCCGGAGTGACAGCATTCAGCAGGTAGAGCTTATCCACTCCGTGCAGCGCGTTCTGCACGGAAACAGGATCAAGCAAATCGCCGATGGCAACCTCAACCCCCTTCGGCGTCCGGTCGCCTTCCTTACGTACAAGCAGGCGAATCTCCGCTTTGCGCTTCTGTAACTCTTTCACGACTTCCGCACCAACTCTGCCCGTC
>JBARKD010000169.1:0-7513 GCA_049800615.1 Acidobacteriaceae bacterium
CGACTTTCCCACGAGAGGATCGGTGGTTCGCACGTCTTGTAGAGCAAATTCCACCGGGCAGGTGAGGGAATCAGAGCGCGCACCATTCAGCGAGCCCTCGCGTCGCCGATCGCCAGGACTGTCTCTCCGCAAACTGGACGCCAATATGCACAGCCCGACGGAAACGCCCGGCAGCCGCGGTTGCAAACAAACGAGCGTTTGGAACTACCTGAATTCGTTTCTCAACCATCAGATTCGATGTTACTTGAGGCCGGTGGCTGCGATTGGCCAGTTGCACAAATCTTTCGATTTTGAGACTAACCGGCTAAGCCCATAAACCTTCGTAAAAGTTTCGTTAGGAATTCATATTAACAA
Organism: Acidobacteriaceae bacterium; assembly: GCA_049800615.1. GTDB lineage: Bacteria > Acidobacteriota > Terriglobia > Terriglobales > Acidobacteriaceae > PALSA-350. The sequence continues at coordinate 355 of JBARKD010000169.1, forward strand.
CCATGCCGCAGACTCCGGAGTCTTGTAACCGAGACAGATTGACTGTTTTCCCTACCACTAAAGCGCCATTCAAGAGACGATGGTGGCGGCAGGCGATGTTGCGCAGCCTGCATCGAACCTGCCTGGCGATCGGGTTATGAACCGAGCCAAACTCCGTCCGGATGATCCCTGGTCCGGCTAATAAGGGGCCAGATAAATCGTCCACTAAAATACAATTGAGAGCCAGGGAAAGCTCATTCATGCAAATTCTTTCGATGTTCGTGTGGGGCACGCGAAAAACGACCTACACGATCGTCGCGCTGATGATCGGGGTCATCGGCTATTTCGACGCTAATTCACCGGCGGAGATTCCCCTCGGCTTTCTCTATCTGGCTCCCATGCTGGTGGCAGGCGCTTCGCTGAGCCGATGGGAAATCGTTGGGATTGGCGCCCTCTGTGCCTGGTTGGCCGAAGCTTTTGACGCATTTCTGTGGGGACCCAATACCGGCCTGCCGCGCGATCTTCTTTATTTTTGCGGGTTTTTTGGCATGGGTTTGTTCATGCATGAGGTTGCTCGCAGCCGCAGGGTCTCGGCTCGCCATTTGCGGGAAATACAGGGTCAGATGATCGCCAGACAAGATGCTGAGGAACAATTGAAGGTGCTGATCGCCAGCAGTCCCGCGGCCATCATTACCACCCGTTCCGATGGCTGCGTGCTGTTGGCCAACGATGCGGCGGACCGCCTGTTTGGTTTGGAAACAGGCAGCCTCCCAGGCCGGTCGATCCGCGATTACCTTCCCTCGTTGGTCAACGTTCCTGCGCTCGATAGCAACCGCCAAGTCTTTCGTACTGCGATGCAATGCCGAGGACGCAAGGCAGATGGAGAGGTCTTCCAGGCGGATGTTTGGTTCTCTACGTATGTGACCAGTGCCGGCCCGCGCATGGCGGCCATGGTATTGGATACTTCGGAGGACCTGCGAACCCACGAAGAGACAAGCTTTCATCAGATACTGGCCAGTTCGCGGATTATGGCAGCTGCCGTTTCCCACGAGGTGCGCAACGTGTGCGGAGCCATCGCGGTGGTCCATGAGAACCTTTCTCGGGGCGGGCAACTTTCAGAAAATAAAGACTTTGAAGCTCTAGGAACACTGGTGTTGGCGCTCGAGCGAATAGCCGCCATGGATCTGCACCAAACCACCAGCCAGGCAGCCGCGGTGGACATTCATCCCTTGCTCGAGGAGCTGCGCATTGTCATTGAATCTTCCCTGCGCGATGCGGGCATCGCCAGCCGCTGGGAGATTGAAGAGGATTTGCCGGCTGTCTGGGCTGACCGGCAGAGCCTGATGCAGGTGTTCCTGAACCTGGCGAAAAACAGCGAGCGGGCTATGGAAGAGCAGCCGCGGAAGGAACTGACGGTGAGGGCCTGGCGCGATGGAGCGGGGGTGGCGATTCGCTTTCGCGATACAGGCACCGGCGTTGCTCACCCGGAGCGGCTTTTCCGTCCATTCCAGGAGGAAGCTCAATCTACTGGGCTGGGACTATATTTGTCCCGCGCTTTCATGCGCAGTTTCAAGGGTGACTTGTTTTATGAACCGGAAGATGGAGGCTCGACATTTGTAGTGGAATTGTCGCCGGCCCCAAGGGAGAGCAAGAGTGATAGCGATGAGCAGCGAAATCCAGATACTACTGGTCGACGACCACAGCTTGTTCCGCGAGAGCCTCAGCCGGCTTCTTCAGACCGAGGCTGATTTTCAGATTTCCGGGACCATCGCATCGGCGAGCGAGGCGCTGGCATCGCCGATGCTCCAGGAGATCGACATCGTTCTGCTGGATTACGATCTCGGCTCGGAGCAAGGCACCCTCTTTCTCGATCGAGCGCGAAGCGCCGGCTTTGTTGGCCGGGTTTTGCTGGTGACGGCGGGAATGAGCGACTCGGCCATGTTGCGCGCTCTGGAAAATGGTTCGTCTGGAGTGTTTCTCAAGCACAGTCCACCCAGCCGGTTGGTGGATGCTATCCGCAAGGTGGCTGCGGGCGAGGTATGGTTGGACCCTGCCGTGACGCGGACCATTATCGCAGCAGCCAGTGGGAGTGCAGCCACACCACGCCGGAGCCAAAGCCTGACCCAGCGTGAACAAGCCGTGCTCAAAGGAGTCTTCGAGGGCCTCACTAACAAGGAAATCGGCGCCAAGCTGGCCATCTCGGAGAGCTCGGTCAAGGCCGTCCTTCAACAGCTTTTTGAGAAGACCGGAGTACGCACGCGCAGCCAACTGGTGCGCATTGCCCTGGAAAAGCACTCCGATGACTGGCTGACTAACCCTTCCTAAGCTGCAAAGCGCATCCCGGATGAACCTCAAGGAAAGCAGCGAACTGTGGGACGCGGTTGTGGTGGGAGCGGGACCGGCCGGCTGCGCCGCCGCCTTCGATCTTGCCCAGGCAGGCCTGGCAGTTTTGCTGCTGGACAAAAGCGATTTTCCCCGGCATAAGGCGTGTGCCGGAGGATTGACCGTCAAGGCGGTCAAGGCGCTCAGGTATCCCATCGACCCGGTGGTGCGGGAAGTAATCCGCAAAATCCGCCTGCAGGACGGAGACCGCTCAACTTCCTTGAAGAGCCGCGAGGCTATCTGTGTCATGACCGTGCGCACAGAGCTTGACCAGTACTGCCTCAACCAGACCGTAACAGCCGGCGCTCACTTCCGGCGGATTGCCTCTGTACGCCAGATCGTTACTTCCGCAAGCATGCTGCACCTGCATACGAATGAGGAAATCTTCCGCACGCGCTTTTTGGTTGGAGCTGATGGAGCGAGCGGTCAAGTGCGGCGGCTTTGCGGCCGAGGCTCATGGTTTTCTCAGGGCTTCGCCCTGGAAGTGCAAGCGTGGGCGCCGGAACCGGGCATGGAACCGGGTATCGATCTCACCTTTGATTTTGCCGCTGTGGCCGATGGATATGGCTGGATCTTTCCTAAGAAAGATCACCTCAATATCGGAGTCTATGTGGGCTCATCCTCTAGCGGACTGACAAAGAGCGCGCTTCTCCGCTACGTAACGGAGACAGCGGGTGCAAAAAAGCTCGATCCGATCACCGGGCAATATTTGGGTATGGGAGCCGGGTCGGATGAGAATGAATTTGTTCAGCCCGAATTGCGCGATCGTGTGCTGCTGGTAGGAGACGCGGGCGGGTTTGTGGATCCTCTGACTGGCGAGGGCATTTATGGCGCGCTGCACAGTGGACAGGGGGCGGCGCATGCGATCCTCCGAGCCATCCGCCAGGGAGAAAGCGCCCCCGAAGCTTTTGCTCGCAGCGTTGCCGCCTACCGCAAGACTCTGCGCTTTTCTATCCGGGCCGCTGCTGCTTTCTATGCCAATCGCGGAAGAGGATTCAAGGCGATGCGCCTGCCTTTCGTCCGCCGTACGATGGTCAAAACCTACACCCACGGACTCAATGTCGATAGTTTGGCGATGCGCATCGCCCTTTCACAATGCTGAAACAACTGCGCCGCCCGTTTAGCTGAGGCATCCCAGCGCCCCGGTTTGAACTTTGCGCCGAGGGGAGTAAGATTCCCTGCGAACGTAGTTCGCGATGGAACTCCGCGGAGAACTGCATGGCTCATAACGTCGCCAATGTCCAAGCGCCGAAGCCTCTGAACCAGGTGGAGCGCGTTGTCGATGTCTTCGTTGCTGCACCGAAAACGTTCTTCGACATTCTCCGGGACACCAGCTGGTGGTTGCCCTGGCTGCTGGGCGTCCTGGTTACGCTGGGCTTTGGCCTGGCCATCCAACAGAAGATCGGGTGGGCAAAAACCTACAACAATATCCTGTTACAAAGCTCGCAGGCGCAGCTCGACCGGATGTCGCAGCTTCCCCCCGAGCAGCAGGCGCGGCAGAAGGTCATCGGGTCAGAGTTCGTGGAATACATTTTCTGGGGAACACCGGTTCTGTCACTCGTCTTTGCGGCGATCGCAAGCGGCGTTCTGTTCGTAACGCTGAACTATGGACTCGGCGGCAAGGCGACGTTTCCTCAGATGTTCGCGGTATGGATGTACGCTACTCTGCCTTTCCTGATTCAGGGGATCCTCGCTATCATCACCGTCTTTGCCGGCCTGGATCCGGATTCGTTTAATCTCAAGAACCCGGTTGGCACCAATATTGGGTATTTCCTGCCAATGGATTCGCCGAAATGGCTGATTGCGTTGGGCACTGCGATCGACGTGCTCACGATATGGGTGTTGATTCTGCTCACCCTTGGATGCGCGATCGTGGGAAAAGTGAAGAAGAGCACGGCCGCGTTCGCAGTGTGGGGATGGTGGATTCTAATTACGTTGGTGAAGGTAGCTGCGTCCGCTCTGTAACCGGCCTTCGTGATCCTATGCTGCTCTGATACGGAAAGTCGAGTCCAGCTACAACGCAAGCTATTTGAGGGAATATGGTCTTTTGCATTTTGCGTAAGCTGGCGGCGACGGCCGGCTTGATTTTTCTTACGGCAACAGCGACCCCACAAAACCAAACTCCGCAAACGCAAACTCCGCAAACGCAGGCTCCGCAAACGCAGACTCCGCCTGCGATGCCTTCTGAGGCTGAGCGGGCTGCCATTGCCGCAAGCTCGCGCGCAGAGCGCGACCGCGAGCTCAAACTGCTGGGCATTGGCGAAATGCAGCCTCCGGCATCGGCTTACGACATCGGCAAGCCGGGCAACGCCAACTACGATGAGTCCAAGGCTAATCCTTATCCGAAGTTGCCCGACGTGCTGACGATGAATGACGGCACGAAGGTGACGACGGCGACGCAGTGGGCGAAGCGGCGAGCCGAGATCCAGGCCGCGTTCGATGAGGATGTCTATGGGAAATTTCCAGCGAACATTCCCACGGTGACGTGGAAGGTGGACAGTATTGAAACCACGACCGTCCAGGGCATTGCCGCCACGGTAAAGCATGTCACCGGTCACGTGGACAATTCTTTCTGGCCGGCGATTGCGGTGGAGATCCATGCCGATGTAGTCACGCCGGCCAGCGCCAAAGGGAAAAAGGTACCAGTGATCATTGGTGGGGGTTCCATTCGGCCTCGCCCGGTTTTTGCCCGTCCACCGGCCGCCCCCGGGCAGGTGGTGCACATGCTTAAGTCACCACCCGATGCGCCCGATTCCGCGAAGTTGCTTCTCCAACATGGCTGGGGATTTGTGGGGCGTAATTCAAACGACGTGCAGGCCGACAACGGCGCCGGGCTGGACAAAGGCATCATCGGACTGGTGAACAAAGGCCAGCCGCGCTCGCTCGAAGATTGGGGGGTTCTGCGAGCATGGGGCTGGGGCGACAGCAGGCTGCTCGATTATCTCGAAACCGATCCGGATGTCGACGCAACGAAAGTTGGCGTGATGGGCCATTCGCGAGGCGGCAAAGCCGCGCTTGTGGCGATGGCGGATGATGCGCGCTTTGCCATCGGCTTTATCTCGTCTTCGGGTGCAGGGGGCGCGGATTTGTATCGCCGTAACTACGGTGAGACCATCGGCAATCTGGCTGGGGCGAGCGAGTTTCACTGGTTCGCGGGCAACTTCCTGAAGTACGCGGCCGCGGGGCATTCTGCCAACGAGATGCCGGTGGATAGCCACGAATTCCTCGCATTAGTGGCGCCGCGTCCGGTTTTCATCGGCGGTGGAGCGCTGTTGACGGATCCCGTCTATGTGCCCGGTGACGCATGGCAGGATGCGCAAGGCATGTTCATGGCGGCGGTAGCCGCCAGCCCGGTGTGGGATCTGCTCGGGGCCAAGGGGCTCGGAACAACCACGTTTCCCCCCATGGGCACTTTTATTGACACAGGAGATGTTGCATTTCGCCAGCACGAGTACGGACACACACCCGCACCAAACTGGCCCTACTTCATCGAGTTCGCGGAAAAGGAGTTCGCGAAGTCGATGAAGTAAAGCAGGGGATTTGTCGTTTGCTCACTAAGCTCCCGATCCACTAATGCAATTCGATCTTTGTTTCGCCGGCGCTCGCGGGAAGCGTTATCCCCCAGCGGCCGCCAAGCTCAGCGAGCGACACAGTGCGGCCGTCCACGGTGGCATGCCTTTGTTTTGGCTGCCAGCCGACCACTTCGACCCGGTACGCCTTCCACCAGGGTTTCCAGCTTCCTTCCTGCTTGCCGATAGTGACGCTCATCGAGCCATCAGAGGCGGCTGCGCAGCTGAAATGGATGCGTGCGTATGTTCCCTGGCGAAATGCAAAGGTGTGACCGTCGTCGCTGTAAACCTCTCCGCCGCACTGCTCTGTATTTTGCCCCGTGGGTGGATAAACGCGAAGAGTGAGCGGGCCCTTGGGGGTTTCCGCGGTGTTCTGTGTGAGCGGAGCGATAGGGAGGATGGCGCCGCCACGCACATACACCGGCAATTGATCGAGCCTGGGCGTAACTTTTAGCTGCTTCTCGGCCAGCACCAGGTCGCGCTGCTCCGCGTCGAGCGCACTGCCGGGAACAGCGCGCACAAACTGCTCGCCCGTCCAGTAGTCATACCAGACTCCCGGCGGCAGGCGCACGACATAGGGAGCGATCTCTTCAGGAGAGGGATTGGGCGCAACGAGAATGCGGCTGCCCACGAGGAACTCACTTCCTCCCTCGGTTAGATCAAAGGGTGTCCCGTCCGGGACCGCATGCGGGAATTCAAGAAAAAGCGGGCGGTTGACGGGTAGGCCGTCGTGAGAAGTTTCTTAGGCCACAGTGTAGAGATAAGGCATGAGCCGATAGCGCTCCTCAATAAATCGGCGGCGAATGGCCTCCTGCGCCGGACCATCCACCCATACCTCGTGCATGCGCGTGCCCTTTGCGGAGTGATCCCGGTCGATGGGCTGAAATGCCGAAACCTCGATCCACTTGGTAAGCAAATCGGGCGGCGGTGAGCCGGCGAATCCACCCACATCCGCGCCCGCCAGAGAGAAACCGCTCAGCCCGAGGTTGACCAGCTGGGGCACGGTCATGCGCAGATGGTTCCAGGTGGAGCTGTTGTCGCCCGTCCATGTGGTGGTGTAGCGTTGCGCCCCGGCATAGGCGGCGCGGGACATCACGAAGGGCCGCTCGTCCGGGCGCAGGGCCAACATACCCTGATAGGTGCCGCGCGCGTTTTGCATTCCGTAGACATTGTGGATTTCAAGATGAGTGGCGGTGCGCTTGCGAAATCCTGGTTCGTCGATGCGGTGC
>JBARKD010000170.1:0-4319 GCA_049800615.1 Acidobacteriaceae bacterium
AGCCTGGAACAGCGGTTCTCTCACGGCCTTACTTTCCTCGCGGCGTATACCTGGTCGAAACTCATGAATGACATGAACGTCGACGACGAAATGACTGTCCAGAATCCACTCAATCCGGCGTTGGACTACGGTCTAGGCTCACAGAGCATCAATAATCGTTTCGTCAGCAGCTTTAGCTACGCTTTACCGGTCGGTCGCGGTATGCAATATCTGGGGACGATTCCTCGCCCTGTTGATCTGCTCATCGGTGGTTGGCGATTTGGCGGCATTGCTCAGTTTCAAAGTGGAAGTCCATTTACACCAACGATGGAGGCGAATCCGACCGATACCGACTACGCTACGCGGCCAAATCGAGTTGGATCAGGGGAAGTGTCGAATCGGTCTATCAGCCAGTGGTTCGCCGTTTCTGCTTTCCAGGTACCGGCGGCAGGCCAAATTGGTAATTCTGGCAGGAACATTCTGCTTGGACCTGGATATCAGAACTGGGACCTGTCTCTCCTGAAGGACTTCCACTTTACCGACCGGGTGTACGCGGAATTCCGGGCGGAGGCTTTCAATACGTTCAATCATCCGCACTTCCAAAATCCAGACAGCGACATACAATCCGGGACTGCGGGACAGATTCTCAGTGCCGGCGATCCACGTGAACTGCAGGTAGCCTTGAAGATTTACTTTTAGATGTCGGAGAATACACACCTCGAATACACTGACGAAAGGTCAACTGCGACAGGGGAGGCTTACTAGTGCTCGTCGATTGCCACTCGCATGTGTGGGCTTATCCCGGCCACATCTCCGACGCATTTGTGAACGATGCCAACGCGAGATCTCGAGGAGGCATGAAGCTTGATCTCAACATTCCTCCGGAGAAACATTTGCAGGCGATGGCCGGGGTCGACAAGGTAATTGTGTTCGGCCTGCGGGCCCAATACTCCGGTTTGTCGGTTCCGAACAATTACATCAGCGAATACGCTGCGAAGTATCCGGACAAGGTGATCGGCTTCGGAGCCATAGACCCCGGGGTCGATCCCATCGGGGAAACGCTCGACGAAATTGTCCACCTTAAGCTGCGCGGGGTAAAGCTGGGCCCAATCTATCAAAATATCCACCCTACCGATCCTCGGATGATGCGGGTCTATGCATTTTGTGAGACGAATCGCCTGCCAATCATGATCCACCAGGGAGCGACGTTCGTCCGCACCGGACCTTTGAAGTACGCCCTGCCCATCCAGCTTGAGGATGTAGCGATTGCTTTTCCCGAGCTCAAGATGATCATCGCCCACCTCGGCCATCCCTGGATTGCGGAAACGATCGTTCTCATCCGCAAACATCCCAACGTCTTTTCGGATATCTCGGCTTTGCACTACCGTCCCTGGCAGTTCTACAACGCGCTCATCCTGGCTAAGGAATATGGCGTCCTCGAGAAGATTTTGTTCGGATCGGATTATCCCTTTACCACTCCCGAAGCGCAGATGGAGGGCCTGAGGAATATCAATCACTTCACAGAAGGCACCAACCTTCCGCGACTCACCCCCGCGGAGATAGAGGGCCTGATCTACAGTCCGACGCTCAAGAACCTGGGATTGGAAAGTGCGTGAAAATTACTGACGTAACGGTCGTCATACTTGAATCCCCAGGGTCCTACGGCGCAACGTCGGGTGGTGAAGAAGCATACGGGATCAAGCACCTTGGTATCGTGAAGATCGAGACCGATGTCGGTATCACTGGCTATGCCGACCTCGAGACCCAACCCCATGTTGCGCAAGCGATTGTAAACGCGCCCTCAGAGGGAGCGGTCCCTGGATTTCAAGGACTCAGGCCCGTTCTCATCGGTGAAGATCCCTTCGAGGTCGAGCGCCTATGGCACAAAATGTACATGGCTTCGTGCTACTACGGCAGACGTGGTGTTGCCATCCAGGTCATTTCTGGTATCGACATTGCGCTCTGGGACATCATCGGGAAAAGGGTTCATCAGCCGATTTACAAGCTATTGGGCGCCGGCCATCGCGACAAGGTGCGGGCTTATGCCAGCACTCTGTTTCGCGCCACCCCTGAGGGGATGGCCGCGGCCGGCTCTCACTACCTTGAACTCGGATTTACCGCCGTCAAGTTTGGCTGGGGTGTCTTTGGCGAAGATGCCGAACGCGATGTAGAGCTGGTAGCTGCCGCAAGAAATGCTCTGGGAACTCGGACCGCGATGCTCATCGATGCCGGATGGTACATTCACCGCACGGCAAAAGAAGCCATCCTGATGGTGCGTCAACTGGAGCAGTATCGGCCATTCCTGGTAGAGGAACCTTTGTCGCCTGAGGACTACGACGGGTACGCGCAGCTTTCGGGTGCTGTCGATACGCTCATCGCCTGCGGTGAACAGGAGGCGACCGAGTGGGGCTTTCGAACTCTGATCGAGCAGGGAAAAGTCGATGTAATTCAACCCGATCTCTCCCGATGCGGAGGTTTCACCGCTGCGCGAAAGATTGTCCACCTGGCGGAGCTGCACAATCGTCTTGTGATCCCTCATGCCTGGATTTCTGATCTACTGACTGCCGCATCCCTTCATCTCAACGCTTTCATGCGCCGGGCAGTCTTTCAGGAATTCAATGTCACCAGTGGACCCCTGAGCCGGGAGCTGTGCCGTAATCCGCTCACGCTGAAAGATGGATTCTTGCAGGTTCCTCAAGGTCCTGGACTGGGCGTAGAGGTCGATGAAGGCACAATCGAAAGGTACAGGGTAGGTTGAGGCGTGGACAGAATCAAAGACAAAGTGGCCATCGTAACCGGCGGCGCAAATGGCATTGGCAAAGCGATCTCCGAGCGATTCGCACAAGAGGGCGCCTGGGTTCTTGTTGTTGATATTGAAGAGACCGTTGGGCAGGGCACGGCTGCTGCCATCAACGCTAGCGGTGGCAGGGCCGAATTCGTTCGAGCAGACGTATCGAACCAGGAAGAGGTGCGGTCTGCGGTTGCACGAGCGGTCGCGCACAACGGTCGCGTGGACATTCTGTGCAATAACGCGGCCTATATTTCTTCCGGCTTTCACGCTGCGCTCGATTCGACGGACGACGAATGGCGCAACTCCATCAACGTGACGCTTCTCGGGACGCATCACTTCACTAAGGCCGTTTTGCCCTACATGATCACCCAAAAGCAGGGATCCATCGTAAATGTCGTATCCATTCAGGCCATGGAAGGCATGATGAATTCGGTTGCCTACACGTCCACCAAGGCAGCGCTCCTGGGCTATGCGATGAGTGTTTCCTATGACTATGGGCTGCACAATATCCGCATAAACTCACTTTGCCCGGGGCCGATCCAGACTCGCATTTCTGCGGGGCCGAACGATCCCCATTACATCTGGCAATGTGATCAGACCACTCTGGGCCGAGTTGGCTACCCACACGAGGTGGCGTGGGCGGCCCTGTTTCTGGCTTCGGAAGAATCCTCTTTTGTGACGGGAGTCACCCTCCCCGTCGACGGTGGTTGGACGGCGAGCGCAGCCAGGAAGAGGACATAGAGGCGATGAGGCGATGAGGCGATGAGGCGATGAAACTGACGCAAATCGTGGTAGCCATGTTTGTGGCCGGAATGGCTGCGATGGGGGGCGCTCAAACCCGCACCGCAACCTTAACTCTCGACTACAGCAAGCCTCTCGGTCCTATGGAGATGAATCGCATCGCTCTTGGCCAGGGCGGTCTCTCTCCTTACCCGATGTGGAATGATCGCATCGCGGAGATACGTACTCTTCATCCAAAGTTGATTCGTCTGTTCGTACAGGAATACTTTGACGTCCTGCCTGCTCATGGCCGCTCCCACTTCGAAACGCTTGACCCATCGGTCGATGAAATCGTAGAGGCCGGCGCGACGCCATTGATGTTGATCGCGATAAAACCAAAGGTGCTGTTTCCCAAAATCGATCAGGATATTGTGGACCCGACCAGCTACGCCGAATGGGAGGCGCTGATCTTCCACCTCGTTGACCACTATAAACAGCGAGGGCAGAAGGGTCTTTATTGGGAAATCGGAAATGAAGGGGATATCGGGGAGTCTGGTGGTTCACCCTATCGCTTCACCTCTGAGAATTATGTGCGCTATTACAGGCATACCGTTGCCGCCATTTTGAAGGCTGATCCAACTGCCCGTGTCGGCGGCCCGGCCGTCGCCAACTGGAAGTCCCCTATCCTTCCCGCGCTCGTCGACTATTGCGACAAAGAGAAGGTGCCGCTCAACTTTATCTCCTGGCACACATACACGAATCATCCCAAGGCAATTCAGGAAACCATTGAGAGCATGAACGCACTTCTCGCGAAGTATCCTGCATTGCA
>JBARKD010000171.1:0-1736 GCA_049800615.1 Acidobacteriaceae bacterium
ATCGCGGCGGTTCCGCGGAGAACGGCGTCGTGCTCTACACCACCTGCATCAACGGCCCCTACTACGATGAGTACATTCCCCGTATCCTGCGCGAGGTCATTGCCCACGAAAAGCCTGAAGGCTTTACGGACAATCACTGGGCCGGCCTGGGCCGGAACAGTATGTGTTACTGCGGCAATTGCAAAACCAGGTTCCGTCAATACAGCGGCAAGGATCTGCCCGCGGGCAAAAATTGGGACGACCCGGTCTACCGGCAATGGATCGAGTGGAGTTACAAGCGGCGACTCGAAATTTGGGATCTCTTTACCATCACCACCAAAGCAGCGGGCGGACCGGACTGCATCTGGAGCGGAATGCTCAGCGGAAATTTCGTTCAGTCCGCGGCCAGCTTCCGGGACATGAAAGAGCTTTGTGAACGAGCGGCCATCATCATGCTCGATCACCAGGGCAGAGCCAACAATGGTCTCGGACCACCGGGCACAGGACAGAGCGAGGGCTTCCAGGAAAACGGCGACACCGGGAAAAGGGTTCACGGATTGGGCGGCTGGAGCAAGCTCGCGCCGGAAAGTATGGCCACTTACGGTCCGCGGAAGGCTGCACGGCCTATCGCGGAAGTTCGGTTGTGGATGCTCGAAGGAATTGCCGGCACCATCCAGCCGTGGTGGCATCACATCGGCGGCTACCAGGAAGACAGGCGTGTCTTCCACGTTGTCGAGCCAGTCTACCGATGGTATACCGCCAACCAGAAATACCTGGTCAACCGTCTTCCCGTCGCTTCGGTCGGCGTGGTTTATTCGCAGCGAAATTTTGAATGGTATGGCCGGGACAATGCCGACGTGCTCGCAATGGCGCCGTACGATGGCGTAGTCCAGGCGCTCATTCGGGCGCGCATCCCTTATGTGGCTATTCATGCCGACTATATTGAGCGCGACTCTAGCGGTCTTTCCGCACTGATTCTTCCCAACCTTGCAGCCATGGCGGATACGCAGGTCGAGGCGGTTCGGCGATATGTGGGCAAGGGCGGCTCCCTCCTCGCTACGGATGAGACCAGTCTCTACGACGACTTCGGCGATCGCCGGGCAGACTTCGCCCTGGCGGATGTATTGGGCGCGCATTACACCGGCAAGCAATATGGCCCAAAGACCCCTTCCGGTTTACAGCACACGTATCTCCGGCTCACACCTGACCTGGGCCAGGACAAAATCGGTCCTCGCCATGGAGACGAGCCGGCCCATTCAGCGCCTCGCCATCCGGTCCTGCACGGTTTTGACGAAACCAATCTCATCACTTTCGGAGGAGTTCTTCCGCAAGTGAAGCCCGTCGGCGAAGTGTTGCTGACATTCGTTCCCGAGTTTCCTGTACTGCCGCCGGAAGAAGCCTGGATGCGCGTGCCGCGTACGACGATTCCGGGGCTCATCGTCAGGGAACAGGCAGGCGCTCGTATCGCGTATCTCCCCGCGGATATCGACCGCCGCTTCCAACTAGGAAACATTCCCGATCATGGCGACCTCTTAGCCAACCTGGTTCGCTGGGTAGCGAAAGACGATATTCCGATTCAAGTGCAAGGCCCCGGATTGATCGACTGCCACCTCTATCGGCAGGAAAACAGGCTGATCCTGCACGTAGTGAACCTTACCAACACCGGAGCCTGGCGAGTTCCCACGGAAGAGTTGATCCCGGTAGGGCCGCTCACGGTGAAATTGAAACTGCCTGAGAATGTGGCGGGGAATCGCGCG
>JBARKD010000172.1:0-1516 GCA_049800615.1 Acidobacteriaceae bacterium
GGATGGTGGCGCCCGGACTGGGTTTCTCCTTTCAAGACCGCGGCGCTGGGTTCAACCTGACGCCTGGTCTTCCGAATTCGCTGGCGGGACACAAGCGGCCGCTGCACACCATCATTCCTGCCTTCATGGAAAAGGGAGACATGCACATCGGGTTCGGCATTATGGGTGGCTGGAACCAGGCGCAGGCGCACGCGCAGTTTGTGGCGAACGTGGTCGACTACGGGATGAACGTGCAGGCCGCACTGGAGCAGCCGCGATTTACCAAGCCGACCTTTGATGGATGCGATGTCGAGATGGAGCCGGGCATTCCGGAGGCGGTGAGAGCCGGGCTTACGCAGCGGGGACACCAGAGTCAACTGCTGGAGCCGTTCTCGTTTGGCGTCGGGCAAGGCGAAGCAGTGGTCCGCGATAATCGACGCAACGTCAACTTTGCGGGAGCCGATCCCCGGTCGGATGGAGAGGCGATTCCGCAGGGGCCGGCCACGAAGTAAGCGATCGATCCCAGCCGTCTCATAGGATTTTCGAGACGAAGCGAACGATCTGCCGTGGGATGCGCTACTGCCGGTACATCAGCCGGGGGCCGCTGACCTGCCGCACCTTCAAATTGATCGTGACTTGTACGTGGTCCTCAATCTTGACGAAGGGGATGCCTTTATTCATGCCATAGTGCTTGCGATTGAACACCAATTCACCCTGGATCTCGTCGGTGCCGGTTCGTTTATCCGGGATGGTCAGCTTTAGCTTCTCGAGCCTTGTGACACCGCGGATGGAAAAATTTCCATCAACATCAAAGGTAATCGGGCTGGTTTGCACAACTTTCGTCGACTGAAACGTGATCGAGGGATAGTGCTCCACGTCAAAGAAATCTTTGCCCTTGAGCTTGTTGTTCTTCATGCCGCTTCCGGTGTCTACGGTGGCCGCATCGATCTGGATGGATAGCACGCCGGTGGTGACGTCTGCCGAGGGAAACGTGAGTGTGGCGTTCCATTTGTCGAATTTTCCATGGAGTGCGACGGAGGACTTGACCGAAAACCGGATGCTGCTTTCGGCTGCCGACACGGTAAAATCCGGCGCTTGCGCGTGACTCATTTGCGGCTGCACGAGGAAGCTGAGAAGACAGAGGATTGCGAATCGCATCGTGCCTGAGTGTTGTATTTTTCCGCTCATCCTGTCAACAGAAACATGTCGAGTGGCTGCGGGAGAAAGGAGTTGCATCCCGGCACCACGGCTGGCCTATTCAGCGGTTGTTGGATCAATGACAGACCGAATTTGCGAGATGCGATTGGCCGGAAATCCACCCATCTGCGCATGTTTGCGTACGGCATCTTCATCCGGAGCAATGTATACGCAATAGATTTTGTCATCGGTGACATAGCTTTGCACCCATTGAACCTGAGGCCCTAGTTCGCGCAGAACGCCGCACGATTTTTGCGATATCGCATGAAGTTGTTCCTGCGACAACTTCCCCGCTTCCGGAATTTCCCGCTCAATCACAAACTTCGGCATGGTCGACACC
>JBARKD010000173.1:0-5006 GCA_049800615.1 Acidobacteriaceae bacterium
CAGGAATGGTAACAACCATCCTTGTCGCCTTCATGTGGATGTACTTCGGAAGGTTGTATCTAATTCACGATCCAGTCGAATGGAGAATCGTCAACCAGCAGCTCGGATTACCCACTCTATATCATCCCTTTGATTGGCGTAACCCACATCTTTGGTGGAGTGGGTCTTCTGATTCCTAATGTGCCTCGATTGACCGAGTGGATTTATGCGGGTTTCGCGATCACTCTTCTACTCGCGTTTTACTCACAACTGAATGGCGGTGGCAGTACTTGGGATAAGTTTGATCCGATTCTCGTCATGGCGTTCGTCTTTGCTTCGTATGTATTGAGACGCTGCATGCGCGCAAACAGGTGGTCGATATGAAGAACACGCTCGGCGGGCAGTTTTACAAATTTGGTTTTCAGCGCCTGAGAATTCCTTGCCGGTTTTGTAGATGTGAAATTGTCAAATTGCCGCACCCTGAAGGGCTCCGGATTCCGGCCAATGAAAATTACCTTCGCCCTCTCCGCGAGTGTCTCGTCGCGTCGTTTCGAAAGAAGCGATACCGGCGCTGCCGCCGATTACGACAACGGTTTGCCCGAGGAGTGTCGGTTCTCGCTGAATGGAAGAGGCGGTGGTTGCGTTCGTCCTGAATCGCGCGGTGAAACAAACGCGCAATTGCCGGACCGATACAAAAGTATCGGCTATATGAGTATCAGGCGAAAGTTCGCCCACATCGTCCAGAAAAATCGTTCCTCCATCTGCCAGCTCAAAACGAACAAGGTGGCCGAATAACTCCGAAGGGATCAAGTCATGAGGGATTGCGGCGGCGCTTCCCTTGGCGGTGGTCTGATCGTGATTGCAACGGGTTGGGCGATGTTTACCTGGTCTTCGCAACTCAACTTTGAAAACGATTTTTCCTCGTCCATGGGACCTCCCCGTAATTAGGGTGCGTATTGAGTGAAGACGGAGTCGCGAGCTTTGACAGGCTCGTGGCAGGGAAAACAGGTTTTGAGTAGCGCCGCGTCCGCAGGTTTGCCGTCTTTGAATTGAGCAGACCCCCAGCCACCGGTCGCGAATATTTTTTTTGAGTCCTTGACCATAAACTGAACGTTCGTGGCGGGTCCGGCCACAAACGATTGGGAACGGCAAAAGACTGGTGTTGTATGCGCTTGATGTAATCGCGACAACCGATGGTTGGGATCGGGGCCCCGTCCATGCGGATGAAGTTGCCGCCATCATCGAGGATCACTACATTCTCGCTGACGCCAACGGCGGCAACAAAATCCATATTGTTCCGTCGTTCCACATTCGAAATGGCGCAGAACATAGGGTACACAGCTCTGCTCGGCGTCTCTACACAGGATTTTTTCAACTTTATCCAGGGCGACCCGTCGCTTTTGGCCGGCATTCCCGCGCTCCCGCGCATTGCGGCGTGGGATGGAGGGTTGCCCTCAAGGTGAATGGAGAACTTGTCGGAGCGGTCGGGGTGAGCGGGGTGCCGACGGTGCAGAGCGACATCGATTGCGCGGGAGCAGCCCTGGCGCTCGTATCCAACACGTTTTATAGTGGGGAGGTCACAACGTACCATAAGTGACCATCACGCGAAGCGCTGTTCTTGAATACGAAGTTGCCACCTCGATATCCTCGGCCGACGAATGGCAAGCACAGTCCTTGACCCAAGCCCTAGGAAGGGTTGGAGCTGGATCGAGTTTTTCGCTTCGACCGAAGTACGGCGGGAGACTCGTCGGCAGTAGTCCAAAGCAAGTGTTCCGGACGGTCCGAGTCATGCTCATTCGCTTGGCGGTGTTGATTTTTCCTTTTCTCTTCGCGCCGCCAACCCTTTTTGCGCAGCTTCGGTCGCTCGATGTCTCGCAATACCTCCACGCCTCGTGGACCGCTCAAGAGGGATACTTCCCAGGCGGCCTTTCTTCTATAACGCAAACTTCTGATGGCTATTTATGGCTAAACTCGACTGCCGGCTTGCTTCGCTTTGACGGCGTACGCTTCGTCGAATGGAAGCCACCGAGCAACGACGCTCTTCCCCACCAAGTCGAGACCTTGTTGGGTTCGAAGGATGGAAGTCTATGGATCGGCGGCCAAGGCTTGGCACAACTCAGGGCGACTGGAGAATTCCACAGGTATTACGAACTCGATAGACTCGAG
The DNA here is from genome assembly GCA_049800615.1 of Acidobacteriaceae bacterium. Lineage (GTDB taxonomy): Bacteria > Acidobacteriota > Terriglobia > Terriglobales > Acidobacteriaceae > PALSA-350. The sequence goes on from JBARKD010000173.1 coordinate 2,146, forward strand.
GTTCGGGGACTGGCGGAGGACCGAGACGGAACCATATGGGTCGGAGGGTCGGCGAAGGCCGGTGGTTCTCCTCTGTGTCGTATTTCCCGGGCAACAACCGAATGTTATGGTGACACGAAGTTCATGGGAGGCTGGGTGTCGGCCCTATTCAACGATCGGGAAGGCCGATTGTGGGCCGGAACGAATGATGGCATCTGGGAAATTCGATCGGGTGTGCCGGAGAAGATCGTTGCCTACCCGTCGGTTATTAGAACGTTTGCAGACGGCGCTGATGGCGGGTTGCTTTTTTCAGACGGAACAGAGATCAAAGTATTAACAGCCAAAGGGCAAATCAAAGCCTATCCAGAAAGGGTCGACGGAAAGCCGTTAAGGGCATGGGCAATATTGAAAGACCGACAGGGCAACCTGTGGTTTGGAACGCAGGGGCAAGGTCTTGTTCACGTTCACGAAGGACGAGTAGACCGATTCACGACTCTTGATGGATTATCGTTCGATCACAACGAGGCGATTATCCAGGATCGAGAAGGAAGCGTGTGGGTCGCGTCTGGCAGCGGGTTAGATCAATTCTCGAAACCTGCGGTTCCGAGGCTTACGCGAAAGCAAGGACTCTCAAGTGAAGAAGTCCTTTCGGTTCTTACGGACTCGAAGGGAGTGTCGTGGATAGGAACGGTCGGTGGGCTGGACGAATTGAGGGATGGCCGTCTAATCAAGTCTAAGACAAAACTTCCCAACAATGAAGTAACGAGTCTATTTGAAACTTCCAGGGGACATCTGCTCGTCGCAACCAACACCCAAAATGGCATGGTATGGCTGGAGAGCGACAACGCAGTTCCACTGAACGTGCCGAGCGGAGAGAATGTGTTCGAAGTTACCGAAGACCGTCGCGGCGATCTCTGGGTTGTAAATCGTGAGTCAGGATTGCTGCACTTGAGTCCGAAAGGAGAGCTTCTCGAAACCTTCAGCCGGGATGAACTCGGGATACGCGCAGGGTTGTTCGCGTTTGACCCCAAACGCGATGGTCTTTGGCTAACGAGCGCGCTCGGAGAACTCTGGTTCTTCCAAGGCGGGAAGATCGTGGAACGTTATGGGCCGGCAGATGGACTCGGTGACGGCGTCCTTCGAGACCCTCAGGTCGATAAAGACGGCGGAGTCTGGGTCGGTACAAGAGTTGGACTTGCACACCTGATGAAAGGCAAGATCACCCTGCTCGGGCGCAAGAACGGACTCCCCTGCGATGCTGTGCACTGGATGCGTCGCGATGACGATCAAAATGTTTGGCTATACATGAGCTGCGGGCTGGTTAGCTTTTCTCATAACGATCTTTCTTCCTGGATCGATCAACCGTCCCACTTGGTAACGATTACGCATTACCTGGATAATACGGAAGGCGTCGAGAATATTGCGTGGAATGGATTCTACACACCTCAAACCGCGAGAATGAATGACGGACGCATTTTGTTCGCGACGACCAAGTCGGGATTAAATGTCCTCGACCCCCGCAACCTGAATCAAAATACCGCGCCGCCTCCGGTGTATATAGAGGAAGTTACGGTGGATGGGCGCCAGATTAAGCAAGCAGATCATCTTTCATTGCCAAAACGAGCGCGAACCCTTCACTTTATGTTCACGGCGCTGAGTCTTGTCGCGCCACGCAAGGTTCGATTCCGCTACAAACTGGAAGGTTATGACAAGGATTGGAGCCTACCGGTCGCACTCCGCGAAGTGACCTATACCAATTTGCCACCCGGTGATTACAAATTTAATGTAACCGCATGCAACAACGACGGCGTCTGGAGTAACACCGCGGCAAGTCTCAGCTTTACTGTTCCTCCCGCCTGGTATCAGACGGTTTGGTTTCGTCTCTTATGCGCTCTCTCGGCCTTGGGAACGATCTATTCGATCTATCTCCGGAGAATGAGTCGTTACGCGGCGGCAATGAAGATTCGATTCGATGAGCGTCTTGAAGAGCGAACCCGGCTCGCTCGAGATTTGCACGATACTCTATTACAGAGCTTTCAGGCTCTGATGCTTCGTTTTCAGGGAGCGTCCAATCTATTACCGACGCGGCCGATCGAAGCTAAGGAGAGGCTCGAGGGTGCGATTGATCAGGCCGCTCACGCGATCGTAGAAGGACGGAGCGCAGTACAGGGGTTGCGCACATCCTCGATGTCGACCAGCGATCTTTCCACGGCTCTACGCGCTCTCGGTGAGGAACTGGGGGCAAGTGAAGCCGAGCGAACCCCTCCCGTGTTTCGCATGGAATTGGAAGGATCGCCGGTAGACCTTCGGCCCTTAGTGCGGGACGATGTTTACCGGATTGCAGGTGAGGCTTTACGAAATGCATTTAAGCATGCACAGGCGCGACATATCGAAGTGGAAATCCGCTACGACGAGAGTCAGATGCGTTTACGGATTCGCGATGACGGCAGGGGAATCGACTCGGAGGTACTGAATGGCGCAGGACCCGCCGGACACTGGGGCCTGGCGGGCATGCGCGAACGAGCCGAGCTTATAGGCGGCAAGCTGGAAGTCTGGAGCAGTTCGCAGTCAGGCACTGAAATTGAGCTGAGCATTCCTGCATCAATCGCATATGCCGCCTTTGGCAATCGAGCTCGTTGGTGGTTCTTCGGCTGATTTGTCGCTTTTGACCGCGGCAAGCAAAGATCGGCTCCTCTGTTTTGGCGACGAAAACTTTTTCTGCTCTGACTCTTGAGCCACCGCAAGCCCGGCCGTCAGGACTAGAAACGCCAACCAAGCAATGAACAACAGAAGCAACAAGGTACACGGTCTTCCCCGGCCTCTTCACCCTTGCCGAAAAAGACCGTCAACCGCATCTTCCGATTTGGAAGATACCTCGCTCC